>NZ_DAHVSH010000167.1:0-22029 GCF_027324685.1 Haloactinopolyspora sp. | reverse complement strand
TCGGGTGCTCCAGCTGCTGGAGGACAGGGTCGGCAACCCTCGTGGCGAAGACGTCGCTCGGCAAGAGCAGCACCGGCAGCCTGTCGATGGTCGCGAGCGCCGCGCCGGTCACCATGTTGGTCGCGCCGGGTCCCACCGAGGTGGCGCACGCAAGCGTCGAGAGACGGTGCCGGGCGCGGGCGAAGCCTGCCGCGGCGTGCACCATGGCCTGCTCGTTGCGGGCCTGGTAGTAGCGAAGCGTGCCCGGCGCCCCTAGCTCCGCCTCGAGCAGCGCCTGGGAGAGGCCCGCGACGTTGCCGTGGCCGAAGATGCCGAAGCACCCCTCGAACAACCGGTGCTCGACGCCGTCGCGTTCGGTGTACTGGGCGGCCAAGAACCGCACCACAGCTTGCCCGACGGTCAACCGCATAGCGCTCCTCCACTCTCCCCGGTGATCGTTGGCACCTTCTGGTCGCTATTCCAGCCAGTTCGCGCCAATGATCACGACTCGGTGCTGCTGCTCAGCGGCAGGCGCGGGTCCGGCTGCTGATGCTCCCACTCGTCGCGGACCCACGCGTGCGCCGGATCGTCGCGGATCAGCCACTCCCGGTTCTGCCCCGGTCCGGCCATGACGTTGAGGTAGTACAGGTGGTAGCCGGGTGCGGCGACGGACGGGCCGTGCCAGCCGTGCGGAATCAGGACGACGTCGCCCGTGCGTACTTCGGCGAGGACGTCGATCGGGCGCTCCGGGGTGCCGTACACCCGGTGAAAGGCGAACCCGTCACCGCCTGGGCCACCGCTGACCTCGAAGTAGTAGATCTCTTCCAGGTCCGACTCCACGCCCGGTACGTCCTGGTCGTGCTTGTGCGGTGGGTAGGACGACCAGTTGCCCGACGGCGTGATGACCTCCACGGCGATGAGCCGGTCGGCCTCGAACTCGCCAGCTGAGCCGAAGTTGTTCACCTGCCGGGTCGCGTTGCCGCGGCCGCGGACCTCGACCGCGATGTCCTCGGCCGCGCGATACCGTGCCGGCAACCGTCGGGTGCATCGCGCCGCGGGCAGGGCGAACCGGCCGCCGCTCTCGGAGGTGACGACGACGTCGGCGTCACGCGGGACGTACACGGTGTCGCTGACCCGGCTGAAGACGTCTCGCCGCCCCTGAATCGTGAACGGCTCGCCGTCGCAGGTCACCGTGCACGACCCGGCGAGAGGAAGGACGAACATCTCCTCCTCGCCGGTCGCGAAGGCGTGGCTGCCTCCGGCCGGTAGCTCCAGCACGCGCAGCGACGTCCACGCCCAGCCGTCGACGTTGGCCGGCGTGAGCTCGACGGTGAACGGGCCGCTGCCGGCGCTGCCGGCCGGCCGGTAGTAGGTGTCATTCACGTGTGTCCCTCTCCTTCCGCGCCCCTTCTGGACGTGCGGTCGGTGCTCACAGCAGGCTCACCGCGGTGTCGACGGCGGCAGCCACGTCGCCGTCCGGCGGGTAGAGCAGGGTCCGGCCGACCATCAGGCCCTTGGCCGTCGGCAGTCGCAAGACCTTCTCCCACTGCCGGAACGCCACGTCCGGATCGTCGGGCACCTCACCGCCCAGCAGTACGGCCGGCAGCGTGGAGGCGGCCAACACCCGCTCCATACCGTCGGGATCGTCGTCGACCACCGGCAATTTCAGCCAGGTGTAGGCCGACGTGGTGGCCAGCCCGGAGGCGATGGCGACCGACCGGACGACCGCATCGGTCGACAGGTCGTTGCGTACGCGGCCGTCGACCCGTCGCGCGATGAACGGCTCGACCATCGCGGTACGACGGCGTGCGGCCAGCTCGTTCACCGCCTGCGCGCATGCGTGCAGGGCCCCCGCGGTAGCCGGGTCCTCGAAATCGATACGCAGGAGCATCTTGCCCATGTCGAAGCCCATCGCCTCGATGCCCGCGGCGTCGTAACCGGTGAACCGGTCGTCGATCTCGAACGCCGCGCCGGCCAGCCCGCCCCGGTTCATCGAGCCGACCACGACCTTGCCGTCCAAGGCGCCGAGGAGCAGCAAGTCCTCGAGGATGTCTGCCGTGGCCAGCACGCCGTTGACGCCGGGCCGTTCCAGGGCGACGAGCAGGCGGTCGAGCAGCTCGCCCCGGTCGGCCATCGCCATCGGGTCGCGGCCGGCGCCCAGCGCTCCGCGAGCCGGGTGGTCGGCGGCGATCACCAGCAACTTGCCGGAGGGGCCGACCAAGCTGTCCGGCCGGACCCGCCGGGCCGCAGCCTCGGCGATCGCCTCCGGCCGGCTGACCCGCTGCTCGACGATCGAACGGACACGTTCAGCGGACACCGGCGCTCTCCTCCAGGAACGTGGACACCTCGGCGGTGGTCGGCATGGCATCGGAGCAGGCGAGCCTGGTCGCGACGATGGCTCCGGCAGCGTTGGCGAAGCGCACACAGGCCTCCAACGGCGCGCCGGACAGCAGCATGTGGCACAGCGCTCCGCCGAAGGCATCGCCGGCGCCGAGCCCGTTGAGGACCTCGACGGTGATGGGCGGGATGTCGTAGCTGCCGGTGTCGTCCACGGCCAGGACCCCGTGTGGACCGCGCTTCACGATGGCGGTGGCGACGCCGAGCTCGCGCAGTGCCGCAGCGGCCTGTTCAGGGTCGCGGGTGCCGACGGCGGTCTCGCATTCGTCGAGGTTGCCCACGGCGACCGTGGCGTGGCCCAGCGCGGCTCGGTAGTGGACTCGAGCGGCCTCGCGCGACTCCCAGAACATCGGGCGGTAGTCCAGGTCGAACACCGTGTGACCACGGCGCCCGCGCGCTTCCAGCGCCCCGAGCGTGGCCGAACGGCTCGGCTCCTGGCACAGCCCGGTGCCGGTCATCCAGAAGATCTGCGCTGATCGCACCGCATCCAGGTCAACCTCGCCGGGGCCGATCTGCAAGTCCGGCGCCGTGGGCGTGCGGCCGTAGAAATAGATCGGGAAGTGGTCGGGCGGAAAGATCTCGCACAGCGTCACCGGCGTCGCCAGCGACGGCACCGACGTGACGAAACGGTCGTCGACCCCATAGCCCTGCAGCGCCTGATGGACGAAGCGGCCGAGCGGGTCGTCGCCGGTGCGCGTGATGACCGCCGAACGACGCCCGTGCCGGGCTGCGGCGACTGCGACGTTGGTCGCCGAGCCGCCGAGATACTTGGTGAAGCTCGTGACATCTTCCAGCCCGACGCCACTCTGGTTCGGGTAGATGTCGACACCCACCCGGCCCATCGTCAAGACGTCCATGTCGCACCTTTCGAAGAATCGGGGTGGTCGGTACCGTCCCCGCTCGTTGCTCGTACCTCGTCGATGGTGACCGGGCGGCGTTCCCGCCTGGACCGGGTCGCGGCCTCGGCGACGTAGAAGCTCTCCAGGGCGTCGGCGACCGTGCACGCGCTGGCGGCAGCGCCCCGGGCCACCTGGATGAAGTGGTTGATCTCGGCCTCGTAGGCCGCCTCGAATCGCGGCCAGAACTCCCGGAACGCCGGGCCCGCGGGAAACTTCACCGCGGGCTCGGCCGACACGAGCGGGGCGTGCTCGTCGAGCCCGACGACGTACGTGGCCGCCGTCCCGGCGATTTCCATCCGCACGTCATAGCCGGCGCCGTTGTACCGCGAGCCGGACAGGGTGGCCAAGGTGTCGTCGTCGAGCGTCAGCACCGCCGCGGACTCGTCAACGTCGTCGTTGGCCCCGAACACCTCGGCACCTCGGTTCGCGCCGGTGGCGTAGACCTCCACCACCTCGTGTCCCGTCACCCATCGCAGCATGTCGAAATCATGCACGTGGCAATCACGGAAGATGCCGCCCGAAGTCGGGACGTACTCCGGTGGCGGCGGTGCGGCATCGGCGGTGATGACGTGGGCGCGGCGCACCTCGCCCAGCGCTCCGGACCGGACGGCTTCACGCGCGGCCACGTAGCCGGCGTCGAAGCGACGCTGGAAGCCGATCTGGTTCGGCACGCCGGCGGAGCTCACTTCGTCGAGCACTCGCAGGGTGCCCGCGACGTCGACCGCGACCGGCTTCTCGCAGAACACGGGCAGTCCCGCGCGAGCCGCGGTGATCAGCAACTCGGCATGGGCCGAGGTGTCGGCGGCGATGATCACGGCGTCGACGTCGCGGAAAACATCGTCGGAATGCTCGAGCGCCTCGGCGTCCAGCGCCTGGGCAACCGCGCGAGCCCGGGCGGGCACCGCATCGGCGATGCGCAACGTCGTGACCTGCGGGTGGCGTCGTACGACCTGAGCATGTGCGGCTCCGATCCGACCTACGCCGACCAGCCCCACCCGCATGTGCATTCCTCCCACAGGACATATGTCCTGACATATTAACAACGCGTCGACAGCATATGCACCACCGCTGCCGGGCTCGGGCTATCGTGAACACATATTCACTACCCAGGACACGTGTCAGGACGGGGACGCGATGACGGAGCATCACCGCGGTTCGGTCACTCTCATGGACGTCGCTGCCCGGGCAGGCGTCTCGCTGGCCACGGCCTCGCGCGCACTCAACGGCAGCAACCGTAAGGTCGGCGACGCCCTGCGTCAGCGCGTCGTCGACGCCGCGACCAGCCTGAACTATGCCCCCAACGCCCAGGCACAGGCGATGGCACGCGGCCGGACGAACGTCATCGGACTGGTCGTGCACGACATCGCCGACCCATACTTCTCCTCCATCGCCGCAGGCGTCATGGAGGCCGCCGAGGGTCACCATGTCCTGGTCACGCTGGCCAGCACATTACGCCGGCCCGAGCGCGAGATCGACTACGTGGTGGCGCTGCGTGGACAGCGCAGCCGGGCGGTCATCCTGGCCGGTAGCCGCGTCGACGACGAGCCGCGGGCTACCGCCTTGAAGCGTGAGCTCGAGGCCTTCGAAGACTCCGGCGGCACGGTGGTCGCGATCACGCAGAACAAGCTGCCGGTCGACACCGTGGTCATCGAGAACCGGCGCGGGGCGCGTGCGCTGGCCGCCGCCCTGGTCGGGCTGGGCTACCGCAGATTCGCCGTCCTCGCCGGACCGGACGAGCTACTCACCGCTCGCGACCGCGTACTCGGGTTCCGCGACGGGCTGCGCAAGAACGACCTCGACCTGCCCCGCGACGCCATCGTGCACGGAGCCTTCACTCGCGACGGCGGTTACCAGGCGATGCAGGAACTGCTCCCCCGCGTCGGCGAGTTCGACTGCGTCTTCGCCGTCAACGACGTCATGGCCATGGGCGCCATGGCGGCTTGCCGCGAGGCCGGCGTCGAGGTCCCCGGCGACGTGGGCCTGGCCGGATTCGACGACATCAGCACATTGCGCGACGTGTATCCAGCGCTGACCACGGTGCGCCTTCCCCTCGAGAAGGTCGGCGCCACCGCCTTCGACCTGGTGCAAAGCGCCGCGGAGCGCGACAAACCCCGAACGCGGCGGATCAAGGGCGAAGTCGTCCTCCGCCAGAGCACCCGCGACACCTCGTCCGCCTGATCAGCCCGCACAGCGACGCGGGCCGGGGGTGACACCGGCCACGCCGCTGACAGCTTGCGCCCGGACAGCGCCTGCCTCTACCGTGTGGGCAAGCGCTTTCCGAGCGCGTGGCACACCAACGGAGGGTTCATGGCAGCACTGTCGCTCGGCGTCGTGATGAACGGCGTCACCGGCCGGATGGGATACCGGCAACATCTCGTCCGCTCCTTTCTCGCTATCCGCGACCAGGGCGGCGTCGAACTGCGCGACGGCACGCGGGTGCAGCTCGAGCCGGTTCTGGTCGGGCGAAACGAGGACAAGCTCCGCGAGATCGCCCACCGGCACGGCCTCGACACGTGGACGACAGACCTCGACGCCGCCCTCACCGACCAGAACAACCAGATCTACTTCGACGCGCAGCTGACGTCGGTGCGCGAGAAGTCCGTCGTACGCGCCATCGACGCCGGCAAGCACGTCTACACCGAAAAACCGGTCTCCGAGACCGTCGAGGGCGCTCTCGACCTCGCCCGCCGAGCTCGCGACGCCGGCGTCAAGAACGGCGTCGTCCACGACAAGCTGTTCCTACCCGGGCTGGTCAAGCTGCGGCGGCTGATCGACGGCGGGTTCTTCGGGCGGATCCTCTCCGTACGCGGCGAGTTCGGTTACTGGGTCTTCGAGGGCGACTGGCAAGCCGCTCAGCGGCCCAGTTGGAACTATCGCAAGAGCGACGGCGGCGGCATCGTCGTCGACATGTTCTGCCACTGGGACTACGTCCTGCACAACCTGTTCGGCCGCGTCGAGGCGGTCACCGCCAAGGCCGTGACCCACATACCGCGCCGGTGGGACGAGCAGGGTGAGCCCTACGACGCCACGGCCGACGACGCCGCCTACGCGATCTTCGAGCTCGCCGGCGGGGCGATCGCGCAGTTCAACTCGTCGTGGACGGTCCGTGTCCACCGCGACGAATTGCTGGAGCTGCAGGTCGACGGCACGCACGGTAGCGCCGTCGCCGGCCTGCACGGCTGCCGCATCCAGCCGCGTGAGGTGACGCCACGTCCGACGTGGAACCCGGACCTCCCCGACACCACGCCGTACCGGGAACAGTGGCAGGAGGTCCCGGACAACACCCCGCCGGAGAACGCGTTCAAGGCCCAATGGGAGCAGTTCGTCCGCCACGTCGTCGAAGACGCGCCGCACCCGTACGACTTCCTGGCCGGCGCGCGAGGCGTCCGGCTGGCCACTGCCGGCCTGGAGTCTTCCGCGCAGGCCCGGCGGGTCGAGCTCGCGGAGATGTCGCTATGAGTGGTGCGACGGTGCAGCTGCCGACAACGGACGCCTCGCTGCGTGTTCACACCATGAGCGCGGCTCGCAGCTGGTCGCGCCCGGAGCAGCCGCTGCGTTCCCGGGTCGCCTTCGCGGCCGCGCACGTCGTGGCCGAACCGATGGGCGACAACCGGCCAGGCGCGCCAGCGGTCGTGGATTGGGAGCACACCCTGGGCTTCCGGCATCATCTGTGGTCGTACGGGCTCGGTGTGGCCGAGGCGATGGACACCGCCCAGCGCGGCATGGGCCTGGATTGGGCCGCCACCCAGGAGCTGGTCCGCCGAAGTGCTGCCGAGGCACGCTCGGTCGGCGGGCGAATCGCGGCCGGTGTGGGCACCGATCACCTGGACGGTTCCGGACACTCACTGGACGACGTCGCCGCTGCATACGAGACCCAGCTCACGATGGTGCAAGAGACCGGCGCGCAAGCCATCATCATGGCCAGTCGCCAGCTCGCGGCGGTGGCCGAGCGCCCGGACGACTACCGCTACGTCTACGATCGGCTCCTCCCCCAGGCCGACGCGCCGGTCATCCTGCACTGGCTCGGGCCGATGTTCGACCCGGCGCTGCAGGGCTACTGGGGATCCGACGATGTCACAGCCGCGACGAAGCACGTCGTGGAGTTGATTCGCGACCACGCCGACCGGATCGACGGCATCAAGGTGTCGCTGCTCGATGCCGATCACGAACGGACGCTGCGCGTCCAGCTTCCCGACGGGGTCCGCCTGTACACCGGCGACGATTTCAACTATCCCGAGCTGATCCGTGGTGACGGTTCACGCGCCAGCGACGCCCTGCTCGGCATCTTCGCGGCCATCGCGCCGGCGGCGTCGACGGCGTTGCAAGCGCTCGATGCGGGCGATCTCGAGACCTACGACGACGTCCTGGCCCCGACGGTGCCGCTGGCGCGGCATGTCTTCAGCGAGCCGACGTTTCATTACAAGGCCGGTATCGCGTTCATCTCGTGGCTGTCTGGTTTGCAGCCCGGTTTCGTCATGGTCGGCGGGATGCAGAGCGCGCGGAGCCTGCCCCACCTCGTCCGGACGTTCGAGCTGGCTGACGCCGCCGGGCTGTTTCCCGACCCACCGCTCGCGGCCCACCGGATGTCCACGCTGCTCGCCCTGTACGGAATCGGGTGACTCATGCCTCAGCGGCTGTCCTTGAACCAGAAGACGACGAACCGCTGGTCCGTGCAGGAGGCGGTCGACGGCTGCGTGCGCGCTGAGCTCACGTCGATCGGCCTGTGGCGCGAGCCGGTCCACGAGGTCGGCGTGACCCAGGCCGCGCGGATGGTCACCGACGCCGGGTTGCGGGTGTCGTCGCTGTGCCGCGGCGGCTTCCTGACCGCCGAGCCCGGCCCTGAGCGCGACCGAGCGATCGACGACAACCGCCGGGCCATCGACGAAGCGGCCGCGCTGTCCGCGGATTGCTTGGTCATGGTGGTCGGCGGGTTGCCTGAGGGCTCGCGCGACTTGGCCGGAGCGCGAGACCGGGTCGCCGAAGCCATCGCCGCGCTGGCGCCCTACGCCGAAGAGCGTGGTGTCCAGCTGGCGTTGGAACCGATGCATCCGATGTACTGTGCCGACCGCGGTGTGCTCTCGACGCTGGACCAGTCGCTGGATATGGCCGAACCGTTCGCGCCCGACGTGGTGGGTGTCGTCGTCGACACCTTCCACGTCTGGTGGGACCCGGCGGTCGAGGCCGCGATCGCTCGCGCCGCCGAGCGGATCGCCAGCTTCCAGGTCTGTGACTGGATCACCCCGCTGCCCGCCGACACCCTGCTCTCGCGCGGCATGATGGGCGACGGCCACATCGACTTCCGGCATTTCCGCCGGCTGGTCGAAGCGGCCGGATACGACGGCGCGATCGAAGTCGAGATCTTCAACGCCGACATCTGGGCCGCCGACCCGGACGACGTCGTCGCCCTGATGAAGAAGCGCTACGCCGAGCGCGTCCTCGAGCCGTGAGGCGCCCGGTCCGGCGACGCCGACCGGATGCCCGCCCGGATTGGGAACCCGGGGCCAGTCCCTGGTAGTCTTCAGCGTCGGTTGGCCTCTTCGGCCGCGCCGGTCCCGCATAGCTCAATTGGCAGAGCATCTGACTGTTAATCAGAGGGTTCCTGGTTCGAGTCCAGGTGCGGGAGCCACACTCTCACCAGCCCAAAGGCGTTTCGCCTGTCAGCAACCTCTCGGTCGGCGGCTCGGAACGGATCAGGACGGGTGACACGGCGGTCAACTGTTGCCATCCATGTCACCGGCTCAGATTCAAGCATCACGCCCTCCCACGGCGCATCAGCGGCAGAAAGGCCCTCGTCCAGCGCTTCGACGCCACCTGGACCGCGTCTGGCACGTAGATCCACATGAACAGCCAGTTGATCTAGGCAGCGACGATCTTCTGCGGCACACTCGCTTCATGGGGGGATTACAGACACGCATCATCCAGTCAATGCGAGGCGTCACAACCATGCGCGGGGACCGGTCCTGCTCCCCCGGTCGGTGGCGACCACGCGAAAGCATATGACCCACAGGCTCGAGCACCGGGCGGGGACGTCATGTCGCAGGCAGCAGACCGCCCCGGCGCAGCCCAGCTATAGCCCGCGCCGGGGCGTCACCGGAATCGTCGGTGTTAGCCGCACCTCCGCCGGCATCTTTAAGCCTACCGGCCCTTGACGAGCTGTCACGGGGGCATGAAGCTGGTGGTCTAACACAACACTGGAGCCCACCCGGGTCAACCAGCACCATCGGTTCCCGGGTGACCGTTAGCCGCGGCATTCGGGGACCCCGAGCCCATCGGGAGGAACCGATGCCCAGCTACCGCGGTCGGCAACGACCCACCATCCGCCTGTACTGCGACCCGGTCGCAGTGAGAATGGAGGTCGTAGAGAGGCGCACCGCCATCGCCGTCAGAATCGCGCGCAACGCGGCCAAGATCCTGACCATCGCGATCGGAGTCGTCATCACCGGGTTCCTGTCCCTGCACCAGGTCGTCGTGCTCTTCAGGTAGACCGACGACCCGCAGGAAACAGCGGCCCCGCTACCGGCAACGGTGACGGGGTCCCCCCATGTGTGCCCGGCGGTGAACCGCTCACTCACCGCGTCGGGTGTAGGTGAGGAACAACGTCCCGCTGTCGAGGACGGTGTGCTCGATCAACGTCCAGACGCGGGGGTCGAATGCGGCATTGCGACCGAACAGCGGGACACCGGTGTTGATCGTCAGTGGGCTGATCTTGAGAATCAGCTCGTCGATTTCGGCGCTGAGGGTGCCGGCCAGCTCACCGCCGCCGACCAGCCAGATGCCCCGACCGGGCCGCTGCTTCAACTCTTGCACCGTCGCGACCGGATCATCGGCCAACTCGACGCCCGGATCGGGGCTCTCGGTCATGGAGCCAGAGATCACGATGTGGCGCAGGTGCGGGTACGCATTCGTCACGCCGGCGTCGAGGCCGACCTGGTACGAACGCCGCCCCTCCAGGGCGGTGTCGAACCGTGTCCCTTCGGCGGTGACACCCAGCGCGTCCCTGGCCAGGCCCGGCAACGTCTCGGGGAAGGTCTCGATGAGGTGGCTGACATAGTCGTCGGCGATGGGCCAGAAGCCACCGACGCCGGTCGGGTCGGACGCGTCCGGACCGGCGATGAAGCCGTCCAGGGTCGAGGCGATGAAGTAGGTCAGCTTCCGCATTGGTCGATCTCCGGGCGTTGGCGCGAGTGTCTGTCAATCCGAGGCGCTGGTGCACGTGCCGTCCCCGACCACATGGCGCCCGAGGCCGAATCGTACGTGGTCGAGTCTTGACGGCGGCGTGCCCTGCCGTGAACACTCATGCCATCATTTCGGTCAGGGCCTAAATCGAGTGAAGGGATCCTGCATGCCGACCATGGCACGAGTCCTGTTCTCCGTCGCGTCAGCTGTCGCCGTTGCCGCCGGCACGGTTGGCGCGGCTTCCGGCCACCCGAGTGCCACGGGTCGCGCCGGTCACATCAGCGCCGAGGCCGCCGTCGAAGCCGACGGACCAAGCACCGACGGCCCGATCACGGATCTCGGTGAACCGGTCCACAAGACCCAGGTGCTCAGCTCCGCCATTGGGGAAGGCCCCGACGGCGAACCGCTCGGCTACTACGTCGTGTCGGGCAATCCGACCACGACCGCGGAGTTCACCGTCGTGGACCTGCGCACCAACGAGAACGTGCTGCAGACCAGAGTCCCGTACGGCAACAGCAGCCAACGCACCCTCGGGCAGTCCCCCGTCGACGGCACGATCTACTTCGCCACCTCCGACATCAGCCACCTCTACCGCTACGTGCCGGGCGCGGCCGAGGTGGAGTACCTCGGCCCTGCCCCGGAAGGTCAGCGGGTGTGGTCGGTAGCTGTCGGCCAGGACGACACCGTCTGGTTCGGCACCTACCCCGGCGGTCGGCTGTACTCGTTGGACCCCGAGACCGGCGACATCACCGACCACGGCCAAGCGGCGGCCGGGGAGCAGTACATCGAAGCCATCGCACCGGCCGGCGACACCGTCTACGTCGGGACGCAGTCCAACGCCAAGCTCCTGGAGTTCGACCGCGCCACCGGTGAGTTCAGCGAGATCGCGATGCCCGACGGCCATGCGGCCACCAACGTCACGGCCATCGACCTGCGCCAGAACCTACTGTTCGTCAGCTCCGACGGAATGCACGTGCTCGACCTCGGCACCGGGCAGTGGATCGACAGTTTCCCCGGAGCCAGTGCACGGGTCTCCCCCGTCGGCCCGGACGACCCCACCGGCGTCTACCTGCGCCTGGACGGCGAGATCACCCGGTACGACCTGGAGACCGGCGAGCTGACCGGCACCGGCTGGGCGCCGAACGCCACACCGGAGGCGTGGGCGTGGATCGACCGGGACGGCACCGGACCGTGGCTGGCCCTGACGTACTGGAACGAAGGCCGCACGTACGGGTACAACCTGGCCACGAAGAAGGGCTCGTACCAGGTTCCGGACCTGTTCGGCGCCGGCGCCCAGATCATCAGCCTCGGCACCGGGCCTGACGGCAACGTCTACACCGGCGCGTACCTCAGTCCGCCCGGCATGGGCCGGTACAACCCGGACGAGGAAGGCTTCGACCTGCTGCCAGGCACCAGCCAAGTGGAGGGCTTCGGCACCTACGGCGACCAGCTCGTCTTCGGGCGGTACCCGCAGGGCGCGCTGTATCACTACGACACCACCAAGCCCTGGGAAAACGGCACCAACCCCGACGACATGCTGCCGATCGGTGACGAGCAGAGCCGGCCGCAGGCCTTCGTCGACATCAGCGACACCATTCCCGGCACCGTAGCCGTCGCGTCCGTGCCGACCGGCGGACGGCACGGCGGCGCCATCACGTTGTGGCAACCCGATGAAGGCACCCACGAGGTGTACCGCCACGTCATCGAGAACCAGACGCCGGTGTCGCTGGTGGAGCACGACGGGATCCTGCTCGGTGGAACGTCGATCCAGGGCGGCTACGGCATCGATCCGGTGACGGAGGAGGCCCGGCTGTTCGCCTGGGACCCCGAGACCGCCGAGACCCTGTGGGACCTCTCCCCGGTCCCGGGCGAGCCGACGGTATCCGGCTTGACGCTCGACGCCGACGGTGACCTGTGGGGCATCGCAGGCAACGCCACGGTGTTCGAGTTCGACCTGGAGACGCGCGAGACGATCCGCACGATCCACATCGCGCCCGAGACCGATCCCGACGCTGATGCCGACCGGTACGGCGACGACCACCGGCTCCTGGTCGATCACGGCCGGCTGTTCGGGTCGAGCGCCAACCGGCTGTTCGTGATCGACCAGATCACCGAAGAGGTCACCGTGTTGGCCGGCGGCGACAGCGACGAGGCGGCCGACAGTCTCCATGAGCTGGCCAGGGACCGCTACGGCGATCTGTATTACGTCGGGGCGGGCACGCACCTGATGCGCTACACGATGCCCGACGACGTCACCGCGCCTGAGGTGTCGGCCACGGTCCGCCCGGCCGAACCGAGGCACACCGCCGTGGTGTTCCTCGGGGCTGAGGACGACACGAGCGACAACCCCACGGTGCACGTGCGCGTCGATGGCGGCGAGTGGACGGAGTACTCGCGCCCCATCGTCGTGCGCCGCGGCCAGCACCTGGAATACCGAGCGATCGACGACGCGTGGAACTCCACGCCGGTGCAGACGTACTCGATCGACTGACCTGGAGCCGTCCGGACGTACGACGCCCCCGCAGCGCAGATCTGCTGCGGGGGCGTCGTGCTGCCGTGGTGCTCCGGTCAATCGCGGCGCTGGGCGTAATGCTGCAGGTGGGCGATGTTGCCGAGCAACCACCCGAAGCCGTTGCGTTCGGTGCCGATCTTCTCCGGCGTGGGCAGGTAGTGGTCGTAGATCGCTAGCGCGTGCCGGTGCACCTCGCTGTCCCACCACGCGATCGGGGCCCAGCGCGGCGCCTGATGGGCGTAGTTGGCGCTTGGGCCGCCGGTGCCGTCGACCCGGGTCCAGGCCGTCGCCGCGCCCTCGCTCGTCGTCGCGACGTTCTGGGTGAACGTACGCGCGAGTCGAGCCATGTGCTGCCCGGTGAATCCCAGGTGCCCCCGGAAGGCCAGGACGGCGAAGTCGACGCTGATGGCGGCATGAGAGATGTCTTCGTACTGGGTAGCGCGGCTGAGCATGTTCGGGTTGTACGCGGACACGTCGGTCTCCGGTGATCCGGTCTTCTCGTAGCCTCGATAGAGATGGCCGAAGGTGGGCCAGTAATGCCAGAGGTAGGCGCCGCCCGCATCCGCCGTCAGTTGACCACTGAACATCCTCGCCATCGCTTCGGCCCGGTGCCGATACGTCTGGTCTCCCGTCGCGATCGCGAGCTCAGCGATGGTCTGCCCGAGACCGAGGGTCTGGTTGATCGGCTGCTCGCAGCCGTCCCACTGCTGCGGCGAGCCCTTCAGCCAGACGTAATAGCCCTCGCCGAGATCGTTCTCCCGCCACTCGCGATCATGCACCGCCACGGCGGCGCGTACGGCGGTGAGGTACTCCTCCGCCTTGGCGCGGTAGCGAGGATTCGCTCGTAGCGTCGGGGATGCTCGTACGATCCGGACGAACGACGCCATGGGGTAGGTGATCATCCCGGTGTGAACGGCGAAGATCCCCGGCAACGACGACATCGCGTACTGGCCCTCGAGCGGGTCACCGGCCTCGTCGGGCGACGTGCGCAGATCACGCGCGGTGACCAGAACCGCACCCGGATAGGCGTCGTAGAGCCGGCGCACCACGTAGTTGGGGCTCGCCGGATCCATGGACAGGTCGCTGAAGGTCTGCTGGCTCCCGCTCTGCTCGTGCACGACGTGCAGGTTGAACGTGCCCGGCGAACCTGCCGGACGCACCGTCACCGTGCCGGAGTCGCAGTAGACCCGGCCCATCCGGACCTCGAGCGTCGCTCGGCCCTGGGCATCGGTCAGCTCGACGGCGCCCACCGTATAGGGATGGTTGGCGCGCCAGGCGGGCAACGACTCGCCCAGATAGTTGGTCACGCCACGCTCACTGTCGCGCACCGACAGCACCAGATCGGCGTTCTCGACGAACCGGTCCAGGTAGTACGGGTCGCGGTAGGCCTCGTACATTCTGATCAGTCCGGACAGTACGTACGACTGGCCCCAGGACAACGCTCCGGATCCAGTCGCGGTCGCATCGTCGTTGGGTTCGCCCGGCTGACCCGATCCGCCTGCGGTGTGGAACTCGTGGTCCCAGTCGTCGAAGGTGCGACGAGCGAGGTAATCGACGCCGCCTGCGGCATGGGCCGGCGCACCCAGCCCGGCCACCACGGCCCCCACGGCGAGTGACGTCCAGCCGGTTCGGCGGAGGAACTCACGGCGCGTGGCTCCGGTGAAGCGGTGGGTTGAACCGGCGTTCTCATCGATGCGGCTGATTTCGGTCATGGTCCGGCACCTCCGGGTCTGCGTCATCGTCGCGTACACGGCGCCTCGGATGCTCCTCGCGGAGTGGGTGGAAGCGCTCGCCTGATTTCGGTGTCCAGCCGGCCTCAGCTCAGTTGCTCCACCATGTCGGCGACGTCTTCCCTCCAGGCGCGGTAGGCCGTTGGCTCGGAGACGTACTCGAAGTTGTCGGTGACCACGTCGGTGGCGCCGAGGAGGTGCTCCGCCCGGGCGATGAGGTCAGGGTCGGCATCGGCCGGCGCGTCGGCGATCGCCGCGCGTAGCGAGTCGAGCAGGTTGTAGTCCTCGAGTCCGTCGCGGATGTTCTCCAGCCGGATCGACGGGATCGGGCCGTCCGGTCCGGGGTAGAACAACGACCCGTCGCCGGACCAGTTGCCCCACGTGCGCGGTTCCCACGAGCTCAGGGGCCCGTCGTCGATGACGCCCTTGCCGTACCAGCGATCAACTCGGTAGTAGAGGAACCCGTCGATGTCGGCCTGGTGCGACATCGGCCCGAGCAGGTTTCGCAGCTGGCCCGGGTCGTAATTGACGAACACGTTCGGCGTCGGGTTGGCGTTGGCTTGGTGCAGGTACCACCAGGCCTCCTGTCCCGCGGCGTGGCGTTCGGCGATGATCTGCGGGTCGTACCAGGGGACGTCGCGCACCCACCAGTCGATCAGTTCGTCCAAGCCGCTCTGACGGCCCATCTGGTCGTCGATGGCGGTCGTGAGGATGGTGACGTCGGGGAAGCGGTCCTCGAACCTGGTCAACACGAACTCGATCAGCTCGGTGTGCTCGGCACGCGTCTCGTCGCAGCAGTACAGGTATGCCTCGTCGATGAACCCAGCCGCACGGTACTGCTCGACGTAGGGCTCGATCAGGTCGAACAGTTCGTCGGCCTGTTCGGCCCATGTCTCCGGCGCGTCGAGATCGAACAACCTGGGGTCGAAATACCAGATGTTGAACTGGCGCAGACCCCCGTACTCCTCGTCGATCTTGCGCAGGCTCTCGACCGATGGCGGCTCGTCTTCGTAGATGCTGCGGTAGATGTTGTCGCCTTGGAGCCAGTACTCCCCCAGGAATTCGTACTTCTCGTCGGTCAGCGCCTTGACGGCATCGGGATCGGTCACGCCGTACGGTTCGGCGTAGGCCTCGGGGTGATGCCCGATGGCCGTCCGCAATCCGGGTTCCTGGGCGATCTGAACATCCCACACCCGCACCTGCAGCATGATCTGCTGCGCGCGTGGCAGCCCGTCGGCCGTGAGCTCGAGCTTGACCGGATACACACCCGGTTTGGTCTCCGGCGTCGTCTCGACAGCGATCCAGAACGCCTGCAGGTCACCGGCCGCCACGTCCACGCTGTCGTCGGTGGTCTGGATCGGGTCCGGCGTCCATCCTTCGTAGATGCTCGGACGAAATCGCGTCGGCGTCGCGGGCCGCTGATCCACCGGCGGGGTCATGTCCAGCGACACGACCGGATGAGCGTCCACCCGAACCCCGGCCGACTGGCCCCGTGCCACGGTGGCCGTCACTTGTGTGTCGGCCAGTTCCGCACCGTAGGGGACCGCAACGAGCTGGATGCTCTCGTGCTCCCCGCGCGCCACGCCCAACTCCGCGGGCCCGAAGCTGCAGTCGCAGGGCAGCTCGCGAGGGTAGACGCGCGTCATGGAGTCGGCGAACCCCAGGCCGACCGGCGCGGACGGCCGCGCTGCCCGGGCATCGACCAACGTGGACAACCGCTTGGTCGCCCAGTCGATGTCGCTCAGCCCGAACCAGATGTCTCGAGCTTGCTCGACATCGTCACCCAGCGAGCCGATCTGGCCGGCGTAGGTGTCCAGCTGCGCCTGCAGCTCGTCGGCCTGTTCGGCCAGTGCCTGATCGGGCTCGAACGGAGTCGGCCTGATCCCGCGCCGGGCTTCGTCCACAGACGCTGACGCGCTCGCGAGTCCGTCCGGCAGGGCCATCAACTCGATGAGCGCCGGCGCGACGCGGGCCCGTTCTGCGGCGACATCGGTGGGCCGATCAGTGAGGCGAATGTCGTCCACATGTATCTGCTTCGGATTGGGCGAGCGCTCGGTGCTGATCTGAATCCGGTCCAGACGGGTCATGTCGACCCCGGCAGCTGCGATGTCGGCGGTCTCGATCTGGAACACGTGGTACTCGAACGGATCAGCCCACACCGATCGCAAAAGGTATCGGCCGTCTTCGTCCCACACCACCACGTACATCTGAGCCCGCTCGATCGAGCTGTTGGCCAGTCCGAGGTGGAGATACGTTCGCTGAGTCCAGTCCACGTCCGGCAGTGTCGATCCGATGTTCAACCACACGCGCGGAAACACCGAGCCGGCCTTGGAGTCATACGGGCCGGTGTCCAACCGCATCGACGACTCACCCGTACTGGCGAAGGCCTCGGTCAGGCTCACCCGGTCGAGGTCAGGGGCTGGCAACGTCGCCCCGTCCAGGGCGTCTGCGGACTCGAAGTCCGCCAGCACGACGTCATCGGCCGCCTGCGCCGGAGTCGTCGCGATCATGGTCGCCAAGATCGCGACCAGCCCCAGCAGCACGGGCACGATCCGCCCGATTCGTCGCCTTGCCACTGGACTCTGCATGGGACCTCCCGGGGTGAGGCGACGCGCTTTTCGGTTTGGGCCGAAACTAGGGCGTTTCCGGCGCAAGGTCAAGAGGTAAACGGAGGAAAACGTTCGGACTGTATCGATTTCGTCGTCGATCGCTCACGAATGAGCAGAGTTTTCCGAACCTGCCTCGCGCGATCGATGCATGTGTAACTGCGCGATCAGCTGGCTAGGCGCTGCCCGCCGGCTCGGGCCCAGCCGGTGAACCCGGAGTCGAGAGGGTGCGCGCGGTAGCCGTGCTCGCGCAGCAGCCGAACGGCGTTCGGCGACACGACACAATAGGGCCCTTGGCAGTACGCCACGATCGTCGCCGCGCGCGGCAACTCGTCCAGGCGGTCGCGCAACTCCCCCATCGGCATCGACACCGCGCCGGGTACGTGCCCCTGGTCGAACTCGGCCGCCGAACGCACGTCGAGGACGACGACGTGCGGGTCGTCGAGGCGCTGGCCCAACTCCTCGGCGGTGACGGGTTGCAGCGTCTCCGGATCACCGAGGTGATCGGACACAACCTGGCGCAGATCGGCCAGTCGTTCGCCGGCGAAGTCCTGGTAGAGACCGAGGAACGTCGACACCTGCGGGTCGGCCAGCCGGTACGACACCCGGGTGCCGTCTTTGCGACTGGTGACGAGGTTGGCCGCGCGCAAATGCTGTAGCTGCGCGGAAGTGTTTTTCAATCCGACGCCCGCCGCGGTGGCCAGTTGCTCGACGGTGAACTCACGGTGATCGAGCAAGTCGAGCAGGCGCAGCCGGACCGGGTTGGCCAGCGCTTTGCCGATCCGCGCGAGCTGGGCATAGATCGGTTCTTCGACGAACTCTGCCATCGACGTCCTCCCCGTGGCTCAGGCCGGCGCGGGCGGCGGGTCGAGCACCACCTCGTCACGCAGGAACGCGATGTAGCGCTGCGCGCTGCGTTCGAGGATCGCTTTGGCATCACCATGCAAGACCGTCGTCCACCACCCGCCGTAGATGCGGTCGAACTCGAACGGCGCCGTGGCCGCCACCGCGGCACGCACCGCACGCTCAGGCAGCGGAAGACGATTCGGCGCGCTCCACATGAAGGTCACCCTGTCGCAGCCCGGTGTCACCATGATCGTGTCCCCGGTCAACAGCGCGCCACGCCCGTCGGCTGCGGCGCTCACGTGCAGCGCAGCGCTGCCCGGGAAGTGCCCGCCGCACTGGATGAGCGTGACGCCGGGAACGATCTCGAGAGTGCCCGACCACGACCGCACAGCGCGTTCGGTGCGGAACAGCCACGCCAGGTCAGCCTCGGGCAGCACGATCTCGGCGTCGAACTCGATGGCCCAGTCGACGATCGCGCCGTACATGTGCGGATGACTCGACGTCACCGCCTGCAATCCGCCCACGGCGCGCACCGCGTCGACGGCCGACTGGTCCAGAACCGGCGGCGGATCCCACAAGACGTTGCCGGCTGGAGTAGTGACGAGCACACCCCGGTGTCCGACGCCGATCGACGGCTCCATGCCGATCCCGAGGAGGCCTGGTTCGAGCTCGGCGATCTGCGCATGCATGCCGTCGGCGATCGCCTTGGCCATCGTCGTCCATTTCTGCCCGGACGGAGGTACCCACTGCCGTTCATCGGTGCACACGCGGCACTCGGCCGGTGGTTGCGGCGCTGCTGGCACGTGCCCGCCGCACGTGACGCAGATCCAGACCGGCTCGGCGCCGGTGGACTGGTGCAGATCGCTCATGCTTCTCCCTGGCTGGACGAGGCTGCACAGAATTCTAAGGAACATTAGAACATCACCCTGGGCCGGCCCACCACCCCCACATGTGGGGGCCGTTGAAGGCTTGCATTCTGCGCCTGTTCCCAAGGCGAGTCACGCCTCCAGGTCGAGGGCCGCGTCACCGAACCCCTCATACCTTTTGGCCCGAACTGTCACCATGTGCGGTAAGACCTGAAAAATCTGCCGATTGACCCTAGTCGCGCATCTGACCCGCCGTTAAAGTGAGCTGTCTCTTCACAGAGTCAACGACATCCAGACCGGGGGGCTATGGATATGACTCAGCATCATGCTGCCGGCACTCGCCGTCGCTCGACGTCGTTGCGCGCCAGTTTCACAGCGGCGCCCAACGGCAAGAACGGGACGGCACGGACGACGTCCTTGGTCACCGGCGGCGCCGGCTTCATCGGTGGCCATCTTGTGGAGCACCTGCTCGCACAGGGCCATCACGTCATCGCAATCGACAACCTGTCGACGGGCAACCCGGCGACCGTGGAGCGCATCGATCATCCGGAGTTCCAGTTCGTCCACGGTTCGATCTTGGACGAACCGCTGGTCGACGAGCTCGTCAGCCAGGTCGACCAGGTCTTCCACTTGGCCGCTGCCGTCGGCGTGCAACTGGTGATCGCAGAATCGTTCGAGAGTCTGCGGACCAATGTGCGCGGAACCGAGATCATCCTCGAAAGCGCCCGTCGCCACGGCGCACGGTCGCTCATCGCCTCCACCAGTGAGGTGTACGGCAAGAACGCCGCGTGCCCGTTGAGCGAGACCACCGACCGAATCCTCGGCTCACCGGCCGTGCGGCGATGGTCCTATGCGCAGGCCAAAGCGCTCGACGAGACCATGGCGTACCTGTACCACACCGACCTGAATTCGCCGACGGTCGTGGCTCGGCTGTTCAACGTGGCCGGCCCACGCCAGACCGGGCGCTACGGCATGGTGATCCCGCGCTTCGTCGGCCAGGCACTTCGCGGTGAGCCGCTGACGGTATTCGGCGGCGGGCAGCAGACACGCAGTTTCTGCCACGTTCTCGACGTCGTGGCCGCGCTCGCCGCTCTGATCGACAGCCCCGCAGCCTACGGGCAGGTCTTCAACATCGGGCGGCCGCAAGAAGTGTCGATCCGGTACCTGGCCGAACGGGTCATCACGCTGACCGACTCGCTGAGCACGATTCAGGACATCCCGTACGACGAGGCGTACGGGCCTGGGTTCGAAGACACCGAGCGACGGGTCCCCGACGTCACCCGTGCGCGCGAGGTGATCGGGTTCGATCCGCAACTGACCTTGGACGACATCATCATGAACGTCGTCGCCGAACAGCGCGAGCACATGCTCGCCTTGGAGCCCGTGAGCATCGAAGCAGTGCCGGCGACCGACCGCGTGGAGGCGGAGTATGTGGGGTGACGATTTCCTCGCCCAGCAGCGTGTCCTGGTCATCACACCGCACGCCGACGACGAGACCTATGGCTGCGCCGGCAGCATCGCCCGCATCAAATCGCTCGGTGGCGAGGTCTACGTGGTCCTCGCCACCGCCAGCGACCTGGTGCATTTCGGTGAGGACGGCACCGGCGCGCAAACCAAACTGGTCTCGCTCGAGAAGAGGCTGAGCGAGTTCGAGGCGGTGATGCGGCTGTTGAAAGTCGACGACTGGGACGTGTTGTTCACCGACTCTCAAACGCATCTGGCGCTGGACACCGTGCCGCGTAAGGAACTGGTGCGCCTGCTGGAGAGCGAAGGCCGGCTGGCCATCGACAAGGTTCGCCCGACGATCGTCATGATTCCCGCAGTGAGCTACAACCAGGATCACGAGGCGCTGTTCCACGCCTGTATCACGGCCACCCGACCCGGCGTGCCCGAGCAACGTCATCTGGTTCCGTTCGTGCTTTCCTACGACAATACGTCGCTGTTCTGGAACTTCGACCACGAGCGGTTCAACCCGAACCTCTACATCGACGTCTCGGAGTTCCTCGGCACGAAGATCCAGGCGATGCGCATGCACTCGTCTCAAGTTCGCCCGCCGCTTTATCACGGCAGCCCGGAAAGCCTGCAGATGGCGACCCAATTGCGTGGGCGAGAGGTGAGCGTGGAAGCCGCCGAAGGGTTCGTGGTGCACCGTGCGTTGTTCTAGTTCGCCCCGGACGGAGTGCGCCCATGGCTGAAACGATCGTGTCGATTCACCAGCCGAACTTCATGCCCTGGGTCAAGCTGCTGGACAAGATTCTGGCCAGCGACGTGTACATCGCCTATGACAGCGTCGCCTACACCAAATCCGAATACCACTCCCGGCAGAAGGTTCGGATCGACGAGGGCACGGCATGGGTGTCCGTGCCGTTGATGCACCTGCGCGGCACCCAGCAGCTGATCAAGGACATCAAGATCGAGAACAGGCAGCCATTCCGCTACCAGCACTTGCGGCGGCTGCAGATCTCGTACGGCTCGTGGCCGTACTTCGACGAGGTCTACCCGATCCTCGAAGAAGTCTATGGCCGCGACCAAGAGCAGCTGGTCGACCTCAACCTCGACCTGATCGAGGCGATCTGCACCTACCTCGACTCACCGGTGCGCATCGTGCGGGCCAGTTCACTTCCGCATGCCGGTGGCAAGACAGAACGGTTGATCCAGCTGGTCGCCGGCGTCGGTGGTGACGTGCATCTGACCAGTACGTACGGCACGACCCAACATGATGTCGACTGGCCGAGCTTCGCGGCCGCGGGTATCGCGCTGAGTTCTCAGTCGTTCGAGCATCCCGAGTACCAGCAGGGCAGCCGCACCGGCTTCGTTGCGCACCTGGCGGCCGTCGACATGCTGTTCGCCTGTGGCCGCAAGACCCGGCAGATCCTCGAAAGCCGCCGGCGTCTGATTCCGATCATTCCTGGTAAGACCGAAACGGAGGGCTAGGTCGGCAACGATGGAACTGGCGCTGCTGCCGTTCGTTCTGGGAATCAACGTCATCCTCTGGACCTTGATCGGTGGCCTCCGATT
>NZ_DAHVSH010000081.1:0-26500 GCF_027324685.1 Haloactinopolyspora sp. | reverse complement strand
GTTGATGAAGTTGCGCGGCGCCATGTTGCGTCTAGTTTCTCATCTGCTGCTACGCCGCCGGACCGTGCACCACCAGCGCTTCGGCGCACGTACCGGACGCCGCCATACCGGTCGCGAGGTCCGCCGCGTGGGCGCCGTCGCGGGCGAGGAAGACACACGTCGGCCCCGAGCCGGAGACGATCCCACCCAACGCACCGAGGTCGGCGCCGGTCCGCAGGGTGTCCGCGAGCGCCGGGCGTAGCGAGACGGCGGCCTCCTGCAGGTCGTTGCGCAGCGCGCGGCCGACCGCCTGGGGATCACCCGCGGCCAACGCCGCCGGCATGTCGTCTCCCACCGATGGCGACGCGACGCAGCGGTCCTGGCGTAGCTCGTCCAACCGCGCGTAAACCGCCGGGGTCGACAACTCACCGTCGGCCACGGCGAGCACCCAGTGCAGCCGTGCGCCCACCGGGATCGCGCGCAACCGCTCGCCGCGCCCCGTGCCTTCCGCCGTGCCCGCCATCAACGCGAAGGGCACGTCGCTGCCGAGCGAGGCGGCGACGGCGGCCAGCTCCGCATCAGACAGCTCCAGCTGCCACAGCCGCGCACAGGCGCGCAGCGTCCCCGCAGCGTCGGCGCTGCCGCCGGCGAGCCCAGCGGCGACGGGGATCTCTTTGTGCACGCTCAGCGTGACCTGCGTCGGCACGTCGGCGTGTGCCGCCAGGGCGTGCGCCGCTCGCACTGCGAGGTTGGAGTCATCCGCCGGGACGCCCACCGCGTACGGGCCGGACAGGGTCAGGCTGACACCGTCGCCCGGCGCCGCGCGCACTTCGTCGTACAGCGACACGGCGTGGAAGACGGTGGCGAGATCGTGAAATCCGTCGGGGCGTTTCGGCCCGACCGACAGGACCGGGTTGATCTTCGCCGGAACGCGGGCGATCACCTGAAGCACCAGCAGACCCTACACCTCGCCGCAGCCCACGCCCGACGGCGTCAAGGCCATCATGGGTGGGCCGCGGCGATCCTGGCGAAGTCGTGCACGGTCAATTGCTCTCCCCGGGCACGCGGGTCGACGCCGGCCGCCTCCAGCGCGGCTTCGGCAGCGGCGGCTGAGCCGGCCCATCCGCTCAGCGCCGCGCGTAGGGTCTTGCGGCGCTGCGCGAACGCGGCGTCGATGACAGCGAAGACCTCGCGCCGATCACCGGGCGGAGGAGCCTGCCGCTGCAGGAGTACCAGCCCGGAATCGACGTTCGGCACCGGCCAGAAGACCGTGCGCGCCACGGCACCAGCGCCGGTGACCGTCGCATACCAGGCCGTCTTCACCGAGGGCACACCGTAGGTTCTGGAGCCCGGAGCGGCCGCCAGCCGGTCGGCCACCTCCTTCTGCACCATCACCAGGCACCGTTGCAGGCTGGGCTGGGTCTCGAGCATGTGCAGCAGGACCGGAACCGCCACGTTGTACGGCAGGTTGGCCACCAGGGCCGTGGGAGCCGGGCCGGGCAACGCCTCGACGCGCATCGCGTCGGCGTGCACGACGGACAGCCGGTCGGCCCGCTGCGGCGCGAACTCGCGCACCGTGGCCGGCAATGCCGCCGCCAACGCGTCGTCCACCTCGATGGCCGTCACGTGTGCGGCCCGCTGCAGCAGCGCCAGCGTGAGCGAGCCCAGTCCCGGGCCGACCTCGGCCACGACGTCGTCAGGGCCCACGTCGGCCAGCCGGACGATCCGGCGAACCGTGTTCGCGTCGATGACGAAGTTCTGCCCGAGCGTCTTCGTCGGCCGGAGCCCGATGCCCTGCGCCAGGCGACGAACGTCCGCCGGCCCCAGCAACCGGGAACCGGCGGACGTCTCGTCGTTCGTATCCACGCGGCCGAGCGTAACGCCCGGCCGCGGCGGACCTACTGCGGCAGGCCCAACTTCGACGAGCAGGCCGGCCACGCGCCGTAGCCGCCGCGGTCGTCGCGAACCTTCTCCGCGATCCGGATCTGCTCAGCCTTGCTGTTCTCGTGTGGGTACCCCGACCCGCCGTAGGCCTGCCAGGTCTGCAGGTTGAACTGCAGCCCGCCGTAGTACCCGTTACCGGTGTTGATGGACCAGTTGCCACCGGACTCGCACTCGGCCAGCGCGTCCCAGACGCCACCGTCGATGTTGTCGTCATCCGGGTTGTCCGGCTCGTCCGGCTCATCCGGCTCGTCGGGCTCGACCGGGTCCACCGGCTGCTTCGTCCCGATCAGCACGACCTCGTCGACGGGCTTGGCCAGCACCTCTTCGGACAGGACCTTCTCGCTGTGGAGCTTGCCGTCGACGTACGTGCTGCGTACGACGCGCTCAACCTTGCCGGCCTTGCCTTCGGTCTCGACATCGGTGGTGCCTTCGGCGAGGGAGTCGTCCTCCTTCTCGACGGTCTTGAAGGGCACCTCGGCCGTGACGGTGTCGGTTTCGACCGTCACCCGGGAGACCTTGACCTTGAGGTCGTTCGACACGCGAGTCTCGAGTGCCGGTTTCACCAAGTCACGATCGCCGAGCTTGACCCCGGCGTCGCCCAGCGCCTCGCGCACGGTCAAGGCCGTCGTGGTCACCGGCTGAGCCTCGCCGTCAGCGACGACGGTGATGTCTTTGGGTGTTCGCACCTCGAAGTCCAGGCCGCCACGTCCGATCGCCTGTGACCGGGCCACCGAAAGGTCGGCCTGCTGGTGCCTGATGTCGAGCTCAGCCAGAGCTTCCTCGACGGAGAGGGCAGTGGTCCACATCTGTTGCTCTTCACCGTCGACGGTGACGGTGATCTGCCGGCCGTACCGCACCGTGATCTCGGTGCCGTCTTCGACCGGGCTGTCCAGAGTGGGAATGACCTCGTCGTGCGCACCTACCTCGATGCCCCGGTCGTCAAGGACGTCCTCGACGCTGCTTCCGAAGGTGTGCACGGTCTCGGTCTTGCCATCGACGGTGAGGTCGACGGCGTTGTCAAGCGTGATGTAGGCGGCACCGCCGCCTACTAGTGCAGTGACGACGGTTGCGTTGACAACCAACGTCTTCGCGGACGGAAGCACTGTGCTCCTGTGGTCGAACGTCCCGGGCACGGGATGGATGGCCTGACCTCGCAGCGCCCGCAACTCTACAACCCGGCACGCTCAGGGCGCCCCCGTTTGCAAGTCACCGGCGTGTCCGGCTCTCCAACATGCCACCCGAAGTTCCCCGACCCCGGCCAACAATCACGAGACGGTAACGTATAGCCGCAGTTCAAACAACCGAGTCCGCATCCAGGAACGAGCTGCTGCTCGAGGGCCGACCAGCAAGTAGGCCGCTGACCTGCGACGCAAGGTCACCATGCGCCGAACGCCCGCTCGGTGTTGGCGCGCAGGGTCCGGCACAGCGATTCCACCTCGACGCCGGTCACCTCGGCCATGGCCCGAACGGTCACCGGCACCAGGTACGACGCGTTCGGACGACCCCGATACGGATGCGGCGTCAGGAACGGCGCATCCGTCTCGACCAGCACATTCGCCAGTGGAACGGCCGCCAGCGCCGCGCGCAATCCGGACGCGTTCTTGAACGTCACCGTCCCGGCGAAGGACAGGAACCACCCCCGGTCGGCGCAGTGCCGAGCCATGTCAACATCGCCGGAGAAACAGTGAAAAACGACACATTCGGGCAACTCTGCGTCGTCGAGGACCCGCAGGACGTCGTCGTGAGCGTCGCGGTCGTGGATGACCAGGGCGAGATTGCGGCGCCGGGCGATCTCGATGTGCGCGCGGAACGACTCCTCCTGCGCGGCGCGTCCCTCCGGGCCGGTGCGGTAATGATCGAGGCCGGTCTCGCCCACGCCGCGGACCCGGTCGCTGACGCCGGCCAGGCGGTCGATCTCGCTCAGCGCAGCGTCGAGGTCACCGGTGGCGGCCAGCTTCGGCGCCTCGTTGGGGTGCAGCGCGACCGTGGCGACGATCTCCGGATGTCGCTGGGCCACGTCGACGGCCCACTGCGCTCCGGGCAGGTCACAGCCGACCTGGACGATCCGGGTGACCCCGACGGCTGCCGCGGCGGACAACGCCTCGGCGGGCCCGAATGCGTCGTCCTCGCCGTCGGCGATGTCCAAATGACAGTGGGTGTCGGTGACCGGGGCCGGCAACGGCTCGGGCACCGGCGGGCGAGTCCGGTCGCGGGTACGACCGGACTCGTCGGTGGCGGAGCGGCGTTCTCTCATGCGCGTCACGGCCGACCGGCCACGCTCACTCGGCCAGGCGGGGGAACAGCGACTCCCCCTTCGTGACCCGCGCTCCTGGCGCCAGCCGGCCCCAGATTCCGGCGTCGGCGACCGGCTGCGCGGCCAGCGGGCCGAGGTGCTCCTGCGCACCGAGCGACTCCCAGATCCGCGCCGACGCCTTGGGCATCGCCGCGTTCAGCAGCACCGCCAACACGCGCAGGGCTTCGGCCGAGGAGTACAGGATGGTGCCCAACCGTTCACGCTGCGACTCGTCCTTGGCCACCGCCCACGGCTGCTGCTCGGTGATGTAGCCGTTCACCGCGTCGACCAGAGTCCAGACCGCGGCCAGCGCCTCGTGCGGCGCGACCCGGTCGATGGCGGCGTCGGCGTCGGCGGCGGCCTTGGCGGCTGTCGCGGCCAGCGCGTTCTCGGCGTCGGTTGGCGAACCGGGCGCCGGCAGCGTCCCGTCGAAGTACTTGCCCACCATGGCTGCGACTCGCGAGGCGAGGTTGCCCAGGCCGTTGGCCAGTTCGGCCTGGTACCGCGCGGCGATGTCCTCCCACGAGAACGAGCCGTCGTGACCGAAGGCGATGGCCCGCAGGAAGTAGTAGCGGAAGGCGTCGGAGCCGAACGTGTCGATGATGTCCGACGGCGCGATCCCGGTCAGCTTCGACTTACTCATCTTTTCCCCGCCGACGAGCAGCCAGCCGTGCGCGAACACCTTCTTGGGCAGCGGCAGGCCCGCGGCCATCAGCATCGCCGGCCAGATGACCGCGTGGAAGCGCAGGATGTCCTTGCCGACGAAGTGGATGTCGGCCGGCCAGATGCGCTCGAACATGTCGTCGTCGACGCCGTAGCCCACCGCCGTCACGTAGTTCAGCAGCGCGTCGATCCAGACGTAGATGACGTGCGAGGAGTCCCACGGCACCTCGACGCCCCAGTCGAACGTCGAGCGCGAGATGGACAGGTCCTGCAAACCCTGCTTGACGAAGCTGACGACCTCGTTGCGCGCGCTCTCGGGCTGGATGAAGTCGGGGTTCTCCTCGTAGAAGGCCAGCAGCCGGTCGGTGTAGGCCGACATCCGGAAGAAGTAGTTCTTCTCCGCGAGCATCTCCACCGGCCGGCCGTGGATCGAGCACACCTGCTGGCCCTCGTACTCGCCGGTACCGTCGATCAGGTCACCCGGCTGCTTGTACTCCTCGCAGGCGACGCAGTAGGCGCCCTCGTACGTGCCCTCGAAGATCTCGCCATTGTCGTGCAGGCCTTGGATGAAGTCCTTGACCCGCTCGACGTGGCGCTGCTCGGTCGTGCGGATGAAGTCGTCGTTGGAGGCGTCGATGGTCTCCAGGACAGGCTTCCACGCCGTTTCGACCAGCCGGTCGGCCCAGGTGCGCGCGTCGACGCCGTTCGCCTCGGCGCTGCGCAGCACCTTTTCACCGTGTTCGTCGGTCCCGGTGAGGAACCAGACGTCTTCTTGCCGCTGGCGGTGCCAGCGGGCGATGAAGTCGGTCACGACGGTCGTGTACGCGTGCCCGATGTGCGGCGCGTCGTTGACGTAATAGATCGGCGTCGTGACGTAGAACGCTGTGGACTGGGCTTGGGGCATGGCGCCGATCGTAGTCGTCCCGGACTCATGATCATGAGTCCGGGACGCGAACCTTCTCGACGAACCGGCCTCGACCGGACGTGACGTCAGGCCGTCACCAGGCGCTCACGCCCGAGGGCGAGCGTGCGGGCGGTCTCGGCCACTCGGCGGCCCAGATAGCGCGCGGCCTCCAACGCCCCCTCCGAGGGTCCGGACTCGGCGAAGTCGGCGCTGACGCCGTACGGGTTGCCGCCCGCCGCATAGACGGACGGGTCGGTGTAACCGGGCGGGACGATGAATGCACCCCAATGCATGAAGGTCTGGTAGAAGCTCATCAACGTGGTCTCTTGGCCGCCGTGTGCGTTGTGTGCCGCGGTGAAGGCGCTGACCGGTTTGTCGGAGAGCGCCCCGTCCAGCCACAACGGGCTGAGCGTGTCGATGAACTGGCGTAGTTGCGCAGCGACGTTGCCGAACCTGGTCGGCGCACCGAACAGGAATCCGTCGGCCCACGCCAGGTCGTCGTGCGTGGCCAGGGGCACCTCGTGGGTTGCCTCGGCGTGCTCGAGCCACCCGGGGACGCTCTGGATCACTTCGTCGGGCGCGAGCTCGGCCACTTTACGCAGCCGTGTTTCTGCCCCCGCCTTCTGCGCGCCCTCGACGACCGCGTTGGCCAGCGCGTGCACGGTGCCGGTAGCGCTGTAGTAGACGACGGTGATCTTGGGGTCTGGCATCAGGACACTCCATCCGGGAAAGGCTCGAACTGAAACGGAATCATTTCCGGATAGAGTAAGCGGAACGCTCTCCGGTTACAACCCGAGCGATGGGTCACGTCCTGGGTAAGGGTCTAAGCTGCTGGCCAGACGGCAACCAGCGCGTCGGCAACGGAGGTGCACCATCACGTCGAGCAGCCCGGCGGGCGACAGGCACCATCTACACGTCGTCGGCCAAGCGCGGCCGGAGCGTGCCGACGCCGCTCGAAACCGTCGCCGCGTCCTCGAGGCCGCCTGGCGCATCACGCGTGAACGCGGTCCCGAGGCGCTGACGATGGATGCCGTCGCCGAGGCAGCCGGCGTGGGCATCGGCACGGTCTATCGGCGCTTCGGCGACCTCGCGGGATTGGCGTATGCGCTGATCGACGAGTCCGAGCAGGCGTTCCAGGACGCGTTCCTGCACGGCCCGCCGCCCCTGGGTCCGGGAGCGCCGCCCCGGGATCGGCTACACGCCTACGTCCACGCCTACGTCGACCGCCTGGACGCTCAAGCGCAGATTCTCGCCGCCGCCCAGGACCGTCGGTACGAAACCGGCGCCTACCGCCTGCAACAGCGTCATCTCACTCATTTGATCAGCGAGATCGACGCCTCGCTCGACGCAGAGGCCCTGGCCGCCGCGATCAACGAACTGCTCTCCGGCCGGTTCTTCCTCCATCAGAGGCGCATTCGGGGCATGTCGGTCGAGCGCATCAAGGCCGGACTCGACCAACTCCTGCGCGGCATCACCGGCTAGCGTGGCGGCCATGGCCGAAGACACGCCTCGACCACCGCTGGCCGAACTGCTCGACCTCTCCCCCCACCCCGAAGGCGGCTGGTTCCGCGAGACCTGGCGTTCGGCGGTGCACTTCGACCCGGCCGGCTACGACGGGCAGCGGGCGTCGGCGACGTGCATCTACTTCCTACTCGGGCCCGGCGAAGAATCCCGGTGGCATCGGGTGCGCTCGGCCGAGCTGTGGCTCTGGCACAGCGGCGGGCCGCTGCACCTGCGCCGCGGTGGCACCGACGACGCTCCGGATGCACACCCGGACACGATGGTTCTCGGCCCGGACGTCGCCGCCGGCCAGACCCCGCAGGCCATCATCCCGGCAGGAGAATGGCAGGCCGCGCAGCCGGCCACCGGCGAGGCCGTCCTCGTGTCCTGTGTCGTCTCACCCGGCTTCGACTTCGCTGACTTCGAGCTGCGCTGACCTCACGTACCCTCTCGTGCCCACGGCGTGTTCGCCCACGGGTCGTAGTCGACCTCGAGCGGCTCCTGAGCGGGTCGTTCGGCCGCCGGCACGTGCTGGAGGTTGACCCGGATGCGGTACCACAGCGAACTGCGCCCCCGCATGCCGTCGACCAGGATGTCGGCGGGTTCCAGATACGAGACGATCGATTCGTGCCGGGCCTTCCAGCGTTCGAGCCCGGCCAGCGCTTCGTCCTTCGTCTTCGCCCGCGCGATCTCGATCAGCGGCATGGTCGACTGGCGCCGTCCCTGGCCCTTCGGCGGCTTCTCGGCGGGTCCGAGACGCTCGGCGAGTTCCAGTAACGCGTCAAGGCTTCCCGCGGACTCGTCGATCGGGGCCCACGGGTCGCCGAGATCGGCGAACCGGTCGAGCACGGTGGGCAAGGTGAACGCCGCCGGGTCACAGTCAGGCACTTCGCCCCAGGTCAACGGGGTGGACACGCGAGCATCGGGCCTCGCCCGCACCGAGTAGGCCGAGGCGACGGTGCGGTCTTTCGCGTTCTGGTTGAAGTCGACGAACACGCCCTGGCGTTCTTCCTTCCACCATTTGCTGGTGGCGAGGTCAGGCGCGCGATTCTCCACCTCACGCGCGACCGTCTCGGCGGCGAGGCGCACCTCGCGGTACGACCACCGGGGCTCGATCCGGGCGTAGACGTGGAAGCCGCGCGAGCCGGACGTCTTCGGCCAGGCGGTCAACCCGTGGTCCTCGAGGACTTCTTTCGCGACCATGGCGACGTCGACGATCTGCTTCCACTCGATACCCGGATTCGGATCGAGGTCGATGCGCAACTCGTCCGGATGATCCAGATCTTCGGCCTGCACCGGGTGCGGATTCAGGTCGATACAGCCGAGGTTCACCACCCAGGCCAGGGCTGCGGCGTCGCGCACCACGACCTCGTCGGCGGACGTCCCCGACCGGTACCGCAAGGTGGCGACCTCGATCCAGTCCGGTCGCTTCTCCGGCGCGCGCTTCTGGAAGAACGCCTCCTGGTCGATGCCCTTGACGAACCGTTTGAGGATCATCGGGCGGCCGGCGACGCCACGCAGCGCGCCGTCAGCCACGGCCACGTAATAGCGCACCAGGTCCAGCTTGGTGTGCCCCGGCTCGGGGAAGACCATCTTGTCCGGGTTGGTGATGGTCACCTCACGCCCGGCGACTTCGAGCACCTTCGACGTCGGCACCCCATTCACGATAGTGCCTGCCGGTTTCCCAGTCTCGCGCCAACCGGTCGCGTGGGCGGAGCCACCACGACGCCACGATGACCCGGCGGGGTTGGTCATACTCGTGTGAGCGGTCCATAGTCGAAAAACCGGCGCGTGCGACGTTCGACGGCCGGTTTCGCGTCGGTTTCTCGAGCATGGACCGCTGTCATGCGCGCCAACCACCCCCGGCGCCAATGGCTCCCGGAGTCCCAGCGACCGTTCAGCCCGGCAGGCCGATCCGGCGGCGGAAGGTCCAGTAGACCCAGCCCTGGTAGGCCAGCACCAGCGGCACGACCGGTACTGCCACCCAGGTCATGACGGTGAGGGTGTAGTCCGACGACGACGCGTTGGTGATCGTCAAGCCGTTGGCGTCGGCCAGGGTCGACGGCAGCACATCCGGGTAGAGCGCGGCGAACAGCGCCGCGGCCACCGCGACCACACCGGTGAACGTCGCGGTGAACGCCCACCCCTCCCGTCCGCGCCGGGTCGCCGCCACGCCGGTGCACAGCGCCACGACGGCGCCCGCGGCGATGGCCGCCGTCCAGGCCACGGCCCGACCTTCGGCGTAGGCCGCGACCGTCCACGCCAGGAACCCGGCGACGACGACGACAACCGGCCCGCCCAAGCGTGCTGCCAGTACTCGTGCCCGCGTCCGCACGTCCCCGACGGTCTTCAACGCGACGTAGTGCGCGCCATGCAGCAGCGACAACGCCACCGTCACCACCCCGCCGAGCAGCGTGTAGGGGACGACGAGGTCGGCGAACCCGCCCGCGAAGTCGTGGCCGGCCCCCAATGGGAGGCCCCGGGTGAAACCGGCCAGCAGCACGCCCCAACTGAACGCCGGGACGAGCGATCCGGCGAAGATCACGAGGTCCCATCGCCGCCGCCATCGTGGCGTGTCACCCTTGCCGCGGTATTCGAAGGCCAGGCCGCGCCCGATCAGGGCCAGCAGGATCAGCACCAGCGGCAGGTAGTACGCCGACCACGCGGTGGCGTACCACTCCGGGAACGCGGCGAACGTCGCGCCGACGGCGGTGATGAGCCAGACCTCGTTGCCGTCCCAAACCGGCCCGATGGTGTTGATCAGGACACGTCGTTCGGTCTCGTCGCGGGCGAAGCCGCGGGTCAGCATGCCGACCCCGAAGTCGAAGCCCTCCAGCGTCAGGTACCCGGCCCAGAGAACGGCCACCAGCACGAACCACAGCGTCGCGAGATCCATCGTGAGCCTTTCTCAGTAGACGAACGTCAGCGGGCGCTCGGCATCGTCCTCTTCGCCGTCGGCGTCCGGCCCGCTCCGGTCGCCGCGGCCCCACCGCGCTTCGGCCGTCACGTCGGGTAGGCCCGGGCGGGCGTGCTTGACCAGCAGCCACACCCACAACCAGCACAACCCGGCGTACAGGACGGTGAACGCCGCGAGCGAGGCGGCGACCGAGCCCGCCCCGACGCCTGGTGACACCCCAGCCGACGTGCGCATCAGGCCGAACACGAGCCAGGGTTGCCGGCCCATCTCGGTGAAGATCCAGCCGAAGGCGTTGGCGGCCAGCGGGAGCACCGGCAGCACGGCCGCCACCCGCACCGCCCACCGCGAGGTCGGCGCCCGCCCGCCGCGGGTGGCACGCAGCTGCCACAGCGCCACCAGGGCCGCGGCCACGCCGGTGCCGATCATCAACCGGAACGTCCAGTACGTGACCGGGATGTTGGGCGCGTACTCGCCGTCGCCGTACACCTGCTCGTACTGCTCCTGCAGGTCGTTGATCCCCTCCACTTCGGCGTCGAACGACCCCGTGGCCAGGAAGGACAGCAGCTGCGGCACCTCCAGCTGATGGAGCGGCTCGCGCCCGTCCAGCGTGCCGATGGTCAGCACCGAGAACGGCGCCGGTTGCTGGGTTTCGTACAACGCCTCCGCGGCAGCCATCTTCATCGGCTGAACCTCGGTCATGACCTTGCCCTGGATGTCGCCGGTCACGGCAACACCCACACCTCCGACGAGGACGGCGACGGCCCCGACACGCAGCGACCGCCGGAACGCGCCGGGGTCGCTGGCACCACCGGGTTCGGCGAGCTCCGGTTGCCGAGCCCCGCGGACCAAGTGCCACATGGACACCGCCGCGACCACGGCGCCGCCGACCATCAACGCCGCGAACGCCGTGTGCGGGAAGGAGATGAGCAGGACCTTGTTGGTGAGGATCGCCCAGATGTCGGTCATCTCGGCGCGGCCGGCGGCCTCGTTGATCTCGTAGCCGACGGGGTTCTGCATGAACGAGTTCGCCGCCAGGATGAAGTACGCCGACAGCAGCGTCGCCACGGCGGTGACCCAGATCGTGGCCAGGTGGACCTTCGGCGGAATGCGCCCCCAGCCGAAGATCCAGACGCCGACGAACACCGATTCCAGGTAGAACGCCAGCAGCGCCTCCATGGCCAGCGGAGCGCCGAAGACGTCGCCGACGAAGCGGCTGAAGTCGCTCCAGTTCATGCCAAACTGGAACTCCTGCACCAGCCCGGTGACCACGCCGACCGCCAGGTTGATCAGCAGCAGCTTGCCGAAGAACTTGGTGAGCCGCAGCCAGCGCTCACTGTGGGTGCGCAGCCAGATGGTCTCCATGATCGCGACGAGGAAGGCCATCGAGATCGTGAACGGCACGAAGAAGTAGTGCACGACGGTGGTGATGCCGAACTGCCACCGCGCCAGTTCCAGTACGTCCATCCGCGCGTCCCTGCCCGATCGACTCATCTACGACAGCTCGTCGTAGACATCTACGACGCATCGTAGTACTACCTGTTGTAGGTATGATGCGGGGTGTGGTTGGACGTACTCGCCTGGGCGAACTCGAACGCGTGGTCATGGACCAGCTCTGGGCCTTCGAGGGCCCGGCGACGGTGCGCCAGGTCCACGACGCCCTGAGCCGGACCCGCGACATCGCCTACACGACCGTGATGACGGTGCTCGACCGGCTGGCCCGCAAGGGTTCGGCCGAGCAGCTGCGCGACGGCCGCGCCTACCGGTACCGCCCAGCGGTCTCCCGCGAGGAGCTCACCGCCGAGCTGATGCACCAGGCTCTCGACACCGTCGACGGCAGCGACCGCACCCTGGCGCTGCTGCGCTTCGTGGACTCGGCCACGCCCGACGACGCCGAGGCGTTGCGCGCCGCGCTGGCCGAGCTGGAGCAACGGCGTGCCGACGACGGGGATACCCAGCCATGACGCCGGCCACGCCTGTCGTCTTGTTGGTGCTCGCACTGGCGTTGACCGGCCCGGGTCCGGCCGCGCTGGCCCGGGCTCGCTGGCCGTTGCGGGCGCCGCGAGCAGCTCTGGTGTTCTGGCAGGCCATGGCGTTGTCCGCACTGCTCGCCGCGCTCGGTGCGGGGCTGTCCGCCGCGACGCTGGTCCTGGTCTACCAGGATCCGCACCCGGTGGTCGTGGCGCTGCATTCCGCCGCGCTGCTGCTCACGCTGGTCGTCGTGGCTCGGCTCCTGTGGTCGGCACATACCCTGGGTACCGCGTTGCGGGCCGGACGGCGCCGCCAGCGGCACCTGGTCGACCTCCTGGGCCGCGCGGATGCTCGAGCTCCCGGCGCGGACGTGCTCGACGCCGAACGGCCGCTGGCCTACTGCATACCCGGCGTGCCCTCGCGGGTGGTCATCTCGACACCGGCCATCGATCGCCTCGCCGACGACGAGGTGACCGCCGTGCTCGCCCACGAACGCGCCCACGCCCGAGCCCGCCATGACCTCGTCCTCGAAGCGTTCGCCGTGCTGCACAACGCGTTTCCGCGCTTCGTGCGCAGCCGCACCGCGCTGGACGCCACGGCTGGGCTGGTCGAGATGCTCGCCGACGACGCCGCACGCCGGCGCAGCGGCGACGTCCCGCTGGCCCGCGCCCTGGCGGGACTGTCCACCGCCCCCGCGCCGCCGGGCGCCCTGGCGGCCACGTCGGTGACACCGGCCGCGCGGATCCGCCGGCTGGCGCACGTGCCCGCGTCGGCGCCGTTGGTGTCGGCACCGGCGTATCTGGCGGCGGCCGCCCTGTTCGCGATCCCGACGGTGGCCGTCGCGGTCCCGTGGCTCAGCGCCGTCACCGCCTCACTGACCTGAGGCGGTGACCATCACGCGCGGATCATGTCACCTTCGCTCGGCACCTGACCGACCCGGCGGCGTGGTGCGCACCCGGGTGGTTGCCGGGGCCGCTCAGCCGGGACCACTGGCGGCACCGGCAGCGTGGTGGCGTCCTCGGACAGCTTCACCGGCGTGTCGTAGTGCTTGACGGTCAACGGCTGGCCCTCGACCAAGCGGTAGGACGCGCGATCGGGAAACACCTCGACCACGAACCGTGACCCGAGGTAGGACATGCGGAAGGCGATGCGCTGGAGGGCAACCGGTAGACACGGACGGAACGTCAGTTCGCCGCCATGGTCCCGCATCCCGCCGAACCCTGCGACCACGCCCATCCACGCACCGGCCAACGACGCGATGTGCAGGCCGTTACGGACGTTGCTGTGCAGGTCGCGCACATCGATCAGGGCGGTCTCGACGAGGTAGTCGTAAGCCAAGTCCAGGTGGCCGCACTCGGCAGCGAGCACCGCCTGCGTGCACGCCGACAACGACGAGTCGCGCACGGTCAGCGCCTCGTAGTAGGCGAAATTGCGCTTCTTCTGCTCCAGCGTGAAGGCGTCGCCCCGCAGGTGCATCGCGAGCACCAGGTCGGCCTGCTTGACCACTTGTTTGCGGTAGAGGTCGAAGTACGGGTAGTTCAGCAGCAGCGGGTACCGGTCGGCCGGGGTGCCCTTGAAATCCCAGACCGCGTGGGCGGTGAACCCGTCGGATTGCGGATGAACCTTGAGCAGATCGTCGAAGGGTACGAGCATCTTGTCGGCCGCCTCACGCCAGTCCGCGAGCTCGTCGGCATCGACGCCGAGTCCCGCGGCCACGTCGGGCTGGCGCTCACACGAGGCCGCTGCCTCGCGCAGGTTCCGTTGCGCCATCAGGTTGGTGTAGACGTTGTTGTCCACCACCGCCGAGTACTCGTCAGGCCCCGTGACACCGTCGATGCGGAACCCGCCGTGCGGGTCATGATGGCCGAGCGCCATCCACACGCGCGCGGTCTCGGTGAGCAGTTCGGTTCCGCACTCGCGCTCGAAGTCGCGGTCGTGGGTGGCGTCGAGGTAGCGCACGGTCGCATCGGCGATGTCGGCGTTGACATGGAAGGCGGCTGTACCCGCCGGCCAATACGCCGAGCACTCCGCGCCGTTGATCGAGCGCCACGGGAAAGCAGCGCCGGCCAGGCCCAGCTGCTCGGCTCGATCCCTCGCCTTGTCCAGGGTGGCGTGTCGCCAGCGCAATGCGTCGCGGGCGGCGTCAGGCAGGGTGTACGTCAGCGCCTGCAGCACGAACGTCTCGGTGTCCCAGAACGCGTGCCCGTCGTATCCGGGTCCGGTGAGTCCCTTGCTGGGAATGGCGCGGCTCTCACCGCGGGCACCGGCCTGCAGGACGTGGAACAGCGCGAACCGGATCGCCTGCTGCAGCTCGTCGTCACCGTCGATTTCGATGTCGGCAGTGCCCCAGAACTGGTCGAGATACGCCCGCTGCTCGGCCAGCAGCCCCTCCCAGCCGGTCTGCAGTGCGCCGGCCAGCGCCGCCTCGACCTGCGAGCGCAGCGCCGGCAGTGAACGCTGCGCCGACCATCCGTACCCGAGGTACTTGGTCAGGCGCAGGCTCTCGCCCTTCGGGACGTCCACGGCCAGCGTCAACCTGGCCAGGTCTTCCTCGGCGCTGATGCTGGCGCGGAACCCGTCGGCGGCTTCGAGCTGGTGGTCCATTCCCGCGGCCACCCGGAGCCCGGAGCGTTTCGTCTGGTGCACCAGCACCGCGCTGTAGTCGTGGGCGTGCGCGTACTCCCCCAGCAGCGGGGCTTCCAGCGCCGCAGCGACGCGAGGGTCAGCGACATCGCTGTCGACAGGCTCGTTGGCCAGCAGGTCCGACTGCACGACCAGTTGGATGCCGTCGTTGATCGGCTCCACCTCGTACCGGATCGCGGCCACCGCACGCTGGGTGAACGAGACCAGTCGTTCGGTCTTGACCCGCACGCGCCGCCCCGTGGGCGAGGTCCATTCGGTATCGCGGCGCAGAGTACCCGACCTGAAGTCGAGCACGCGGTGGTGTGAGGTCGCGTGGCCGTAGCGCATGTCCAGCGGCTCGTCGCCGACCAGCAGCCGGATCACCTTGCCATCAGTCACGTTCACCACGGTCTGCCCGGCTTCGGGGTAGCCATAGCCGGCCTCGGCGTAGGGCAGCCCGTGCTCTTCGTAGAAGCCGTTGAGATAGGTGCCGGGCAGCCCGCGCGGCTCGGCCTCCTCGAGTGTTCCGCGCATCCCGATGTGGCCGTTGGACAGCGCGAACGTGGACTCAGTGCGCTGGAGCTGGTCGACAGCCAGACTCTGCCAGCGCAGCTCCCATGGCGAGCATTCGTATCCGATCAGTGGCTCAGTCACTGTCACACCTCGAGAAGTTCTGCCAGGTCGTCGACCACGATGTCGGCGCCGTGAGCGAGTAGATCCGCTGCCTGGTCGGCGCGGTCGACGCCCACCACGTACCCGAAACCGCCGGCTTTGGCGGCTTGCACGCCGGCCAGGGCGTCCTCGAAGACTGCTGCCGCGGCGGGCGCGACGCCCAGAGCTTCGGCGGCGGCGAGGAACGAATCCGGGGCGGGTTTGCCGCGCAGGCCGTCACGGGCGATGACGACTCCGTCCACGCGGGCCTGCACGTAGCCGTCCAGGCCCGCGGCCTCCAGGACCTGTTCGGCATTCGCCGACGACGTCACCACCCCGATGGCCAGCCCAGCGGCGGCGACGGCGTCGAGGTAGCGCACCGACCCGGGGAACGCGGTGACCCCCTGGTCGGCGATGATGCGCAACACCCGCTCGTTCTTCAGATTGCCCACGCCGTGCACGCTCGCCGTGCCGACGTCGTCCTCGGCGCCCTCGGGAAGCTCGATCCCACGCGAAGCCAGGAACTCCCGGACCCCGTCGAAGCGTGGCCGCCCGTCCACGTATGCGGTGTAGTCACGTTCGGTGAACGGAACGAAGTTCTCGCCGTCGCGGGCGCGCAGGAACTCGTCGAACGTCTCCTTCCATGCCTGTCGATGCAGCGCAGCGGTGCTCGTCAACACGCCGTCCAGATCGAACAGGCACGCCTTGATGGTGCCGGGCAACCCAACCATGCGCGCCACGCTAGTGCCGCACCGCACCACTCGCTACCGATGTCACGCAGAATGCGGCGGGTCGACGACCGCGGCGTACACCGCCCGCTTGGGCAGCCCGAGCTCGCGGGCCACCTCGGCGATCGCGTCGCGACGGCTGGCTCCGGCAGCCACGCGTTCGGCGACGACGGCCACCGCCTGCTCGATCGTCGGCTTCGCAGGCGCCTCGGCGCCCGCGACGACCAGCGTGATCTCACCGAGCGGTTCGTTCTCGGCCGCCCAGGTCGCCAGCTCACCCAGCTCGCCGCGGCGGACTTCCTCGTGGGTCTTGGTGAGTTCGCGGCACACGGCCGCTCGGCGCTGCTCGCCGAACGCTTCACTCATCGCACGCAGTGTCGCCGCGAGCCGGTGGCGAGACTCGAAGAAGATCATGGTCCGCCGCTCCGCCGACAGCGCCGCGAGCCACCGGTCCCGCTCCCCGCTGCGCCGCGGCGGGAACCCCTCGAAACTGAACCGGTCCACCGGCAGACCACTCACGGCCAGCGCCGTCAGCACGGCCGACGGGCCCGGCACCGCGGTCACGCGCACGCCGGCCTGCACCGCGGCGTCGACCAACCGGTAGCCGGGATCAGAGACGGAGGGCATGCCGGCGTCGGTGACGAGAACCACCCGGCGTCCCTCGGTCAGCGCGGTGATCAGGTCGCCGGTCCGGGTGTCCTCGTTGCCTTCGAAGTACGACACCACCCGCCCGCTGGCGCGCACGCCCAGCGACGACAACAGCCGGTGCAGACGCCGCGTGTCTTCGGCGGCGATGACGTCCGCCTCGGCCAGTTCGCGCGCCAACCCTGGCGGCGCGTCGCCGACGTCCCCGATCGGCGTTCCGGCCAGGACCAACACGCCGGATTCGCGCCCCGCCTCGTCACCCACGCCGCCATCTTCGCACCCCGCCGCCGTCGGACGTCGCACCTGGCGAGGTCTCGTCCAGCGGCGCTCATAGGATGGCGCGGGTGACCCGGACCGTTGACGCTGTCGAGGCTTCCAGTGCCGACAAGCCGGCCGGTTTGCTGCGCGCCCGGCTCACCCGCCCGATGCCCAACGACGGCCTGTGGGGCTGGATCGGGCCGTTGCTGGTCGGCGGCATCGCCGCAGTGTTGCGCCTGGTGAATCTCAGCCGGCCACACAAGATCATCTTTGATGAGACCTATTACGCCAAGGATGCGCTGTCGCAGCTGGAGTTCGGCTATGCGCGCTCGTTCATCGAGAGTGCCGACGAGCGCATCCTGGCCGGGGACCTGGACGTCTTCACCGACGAGCCGTCGTTCGTCGTGCACCCGCCGGTGGGCAAGTTCCTGATCGGCCAAGGCATCCGGCTGCTCGGGATGGAGCCCGCGGGCTGGCGCCTGGCCACTGCCCTGGCCGGCATCGTCACCGTCGTCCTGGTGGCGCGGGTGGGTCGGCGGCTGTTCCGTTCGACGCTGCTCGGGTGCGCGGCGGGCCTCCTGCTCGCCGTCGACGGGCTGGCCATCACGATGAGCCGCACCGCGATCCTGGACGGGATCTTGGCGATGTTCATCGTGGCGGCCTTCGCCTGCCTCGTGGTCGATCGCGACCGGGTACGAGAGAAATTCGCCGACTGGGCCGCTGCGCGGGTGAGCGCGGACCGGCCGATGGGTGACGGCCCACTGTTCGCCTGGCGGCCGTGGCGGCTGGCCGCCGGCGTCGCCTTGGGGCTCGCGTGTGCGACGAAATGGAGCGGGCTCTACGCGGTCGCCGTGTTCGGCCTGATGACCGTGGTGTGGGAGATCAGCGCCCGGCGCACGGCCGGTATTCGCAGCCCGGTGCTGAACACGCTGCTCCGCGACGGCCCGGTGGCGTTCGTGACGATCATCGGCCCGGCGCTGCTGACCTATCTGGTGTCGTGGTCGGGCTGGATCAGCGCCGAGAACTCCTGGGGACGGCAATGGGCGGTGTCGAACCCGTCCTCCGGCCTGGGCGTGCTCCTGCCCGATTGGCTGCGCAGCCTGTGGCACTACCACGACGACATGTGGAAATTCCACACTGGGTTGAACAGTGAGCACGACTACGCCTCGCAGGCGTGGAGCTGGCTCTACCTGGGCCGCCCGGTCTCGTTCGACTACGAAGGGTTCGAGGCCGGAGAAGCAGGGTGTACGGCGGACCAATGCAGCCAGGCCGTGCTGGCGCTGGGTACGCCGCCACTGTGGTGGGGTGCCTGTCTCGCGCTGCTGGTGTGCCTGTGGTGGTGGTTCTTCCGGCGCGACTGGCGGGCTGGGGCGATCCTGGCCGGCGTCGTGGCCACCTGGGTTCCGTGGCTGGCGTTCACCGACCGCACGATCTTCTACTTCTACGCCGTCGTCATCGTGCCGTTCCTGGTCCTGGCCGTCGCCTTCGTGCTCGGTCTTCTGCTCGGCCCGCCCGACGCGTCGCTGCAGCGGCGGGCCATCGGCGCCGCAGTGGCCGGTGGGTTCGTCCTGATCGTGGTCGTGGTCGCGGCGTGGTTCTATCCCATCCATGTCGACCAGGTCATTCCGTACGACGACTGGCGGGCGCGGATGTGGTTCGACGACTGGATCTGAGCTGGGCTCAGCCGACGGTTACGGTGGGGTGAATGAGGGTCGCGACGTGGAATGTGAACTCGGTCAAGCAGCGGTTGCCCCGGCTGCTTCCGTGGCTGGACCAGCGGCGCCCTGACGTCGTCTGCCTTCAAGAGACCAAGCTCGGCGACGACGCGTTCGCCGAGGTGCTCGGCGGCGAGCTCGAGGCCCGCGGCTACGCCTTCGCCGCGCACGGCGAAGGCCGGTGGAACGGGGTGGCCATCCTGTCGCGCGTCGGACTCGACGACGTCGTGGCCGGCCTGCCCGGCGGGCCGGGATTCCCGCACCAGGAGGCGCGCGCGGTCGCGGCGACCTGCGACGGCGTCCGCGTGCACTCGGTCTACGTGCCCAACGGGCGGGAACCGGACTCCGAGCACTACCACTACAAACTCGCCTGGCTGGCCGCGCTGCGCGACGTCGTCGCCGCCGGTCCGGAAGCCGTCCTCGTCTGCGGCGACATGAACATCGCCCCGACCGACGACGACGTGTTCGATCCGGACGCCTACATCGGCCAGACCCACGTCACCCCCGCCGAGCGCGCGGCCTTGGCCGAGCTTCACGCCGTCGGGCTGCGTGACGTCGTTCGCGACCGATGGCCGAACGAGCGCGTGTTCACCTACTGGGACTACCGGGCCGGCATGTTCCACAAGGATCTCGGCATGCGTATCGACCTCATGCTGGCCTCGGCGCCGGTCGCCGAACGCGTTCAGGCGGCGTGGGTCGACCGGCACGCCCGCAAGGGCACCGGCCCGAGCGATCACGCGCCGGTCATCGTCGATCTGGACGAGGCGCCCGACGGCGACATCGGCCCCGTGGTGCCGCCGCCGTCGGCTCGCGCCCCGAAACGCGGCTCGGTCAAGCTCCCGCAGTCCCGCTGAGCGCGAAGACCGCTAGGTGAGTTCGACGATGCCCTGCACCAGCATCCATGCCCCGAACAACACGAACAGCGCCGATGCACCGTAGCGAATGACGTCCTCGGACAGCTGCCGGTGCAGCAATCGCCCGACCACGATCGCCAGCGCGTCCGCGGCCACCATGCCGAGCGTCGAGCCGATCCACACCCCGGCCCAGTCGTGCTGCGTGGCGAGCGTGACCGTGGCCAGCATGGTCTTGTCGCCGAGCTCGGCCAGGAAGAACGCCGTGCCCACGGCGATGACGGCCGACTTGATGGTGCGGGTGGCGCGGTCGTGATCGGCGTCGGTCAAGCTGTCGCCGCGCCACGTCCAGGCGGCGAAGCCGAAAAACGCCACCGCCGCCACCAGCGAGATCCAGCCCGTCGGCAGCGCCGTACCGACACCGAAGCCGATGGCCACCGAGACCAGATGCACCAACGTCGTGGCAATCGTGATACCGACGAGGACCTGCCACGCCCGGAACCGGGTGGCGAAAGCCATCGCCAGCAATTGCGACTTGTCGCCGAGTTCGGCGACGAACACCACTCCGAAGCTGAGCAGGAGTGCCGCCCACAGGTCGGCCATCCGTTCCCTTCCGATCACTGCCGGATCGGAAAGTTCGCGAGACTTCGACCCGGCATCACTGCCTTGGTCGAAGGTCTCGCCCGCCTCGCTTGAGGCCACGCGGCCGGACGCTGCGAGCGTCAGTATGTCGACCGCGACGTTGAGGGCTACTCCCCTTCGCTGTCTTCCGACCCTACGTCGTTCCTCGGCTGGCGGCCAGCCGACGTGTCCGGTCTCACGTTTTCGGCTTATCGGATGCGCGGCTGGTCAACCCCACGCGACGCGGAGCCCCGTCGTCGCCGCGAAGGGGTCGGCACCGCGATGGGTGACGATGATGCCTTCGCCTTCGGGGGTGGCGATCCGCACCGCGTCGCCGTCGCTGATCCAGCGATTCCACCCCTCGACGAAACAGGTCACTCGGGTGATGTTGACACCGAGCGCCGACGGCACCGCGTGGTAGACGACGGCGTTGTCCGGCGCCGCCCCGCGCAGCCACGCTCGCCCTGCCGCGCGCACGGCGTCGTCGGGCCCGGGCAGGGTGTCGACCACGTAGCGCGGGACGACGTAACGCGGTGCGGTGATCGCGGCGAGCACCTCGTCGAGCGACTCAGCGAACAGCTTCGAGGTCTGCGCGTCGACACCGGCCAAGGCCAGCCGGTACGCGCCGTCGGCCTCCACGACGCCGGTCACCCCGCTCGCGCCCACCTCGGACAAGCCGGCCGCGTGGAGGCCGTCGGCGACGGCGTAGCCGAAGGCGAACGGGCCCGGGCCGTCGGCGAGCCCGGCCAAGGCGCGCCCGGCACTCAGCTCGACGCGGCGGCGTCGGCGCTGCCAATCACCCCACACCCCGATCGCGCCGATCGGCGCCGCCGCGCCCAGCCACCACGACCCGGCGCTTACGGCGACCAACACGACCACGGCAGCCACCACCGCGGCGACCACAACCGGCTGATGACCGGGCACGACGTACTCGGTCTCGGCGAGCTTCGCCCCGCGCGCGGCCGGCACCAACTCCGGGGCCTCGACCGTCGCGGGCACCGGCCCGGGCTCATCCCGCGAGTCCGGCTTCGCCGGCTGCACGCGGATCGTGTGCACCAGTTCGTCGCGGTATGGGGCGCCCACCTGCCACAGCTCACGCACCCGCGACCGGTCGGCGGCCCGATCGAGCATCAGCGTGTTCTCGGCGGTGAACTCCGCGACCGGCGGCGGTGCGTACGGAGAAAGCCGCGGGTCGACATGGCTGACGCCGGAGACGATCTCGCCGGAGTCGGTGACGGCGAAGTAGCCCTGATGCTTGCGGACGAACCGGTCCCAGTCGCTCGTCCCGCCGGGATGGTTCTCCGACACGCACACCACGGTCCAGGTGTTGGCGACCTTCTCCGGCCAGTCGGGGTCCACCCGCAACGCCCGGCCACGGGTCTGTACGACCGCCGTCGGCGTCGTGGCGTTGGTCAGGTCGACCAGCGTGTTGACGCCGCGCGCGTCCCACCCCTCACCCAGCAGGCCGCGGGTGCCCACCAGCACCTGCGAGACGCCGGCCTCGTAGAAGGTGGTCACCAGCCGCACCCAGCGCCGTGCGCTCCACCGGCCGGTGACCTCGACGATGCCGGTGGCGTCGTCGTCGATCGGGTCGAGGTCGATGTCCGGAGCATGCCGGGCCACGAACTTGACCAGCGCTCGCGCCGTGTCGGCGCTGGCCGCGACGCTACGCCCGGTGATCAGCACCGGATCGAGAGCCGCGGTCCGCTCGTCGGCGACCAGCCGGGCGAGCACCAGGCGTGCCGAACCGGCCTGAGCGTCGAGGACCCCGCGCAGCCGGGCCGGCAGCGTCGCCGAGGCCTGTTCGTGGTCGCAGAGGACGAGGCTGCGCAGCCGGCTGCCGAGGTTGGCCGCCTCCGCCGCGAGAATCTGCACGGCGGCGTCGGTCTTGGCCTCGCTGCGCGCGAGCACGCGGTCGACCGGCGAGCGCCCGCGCCGGATACCCCGCTTGGTCAGCTGGTAACCGATGCTGGGCAGGGCCGCACGGATCTCGTCGACCAACTTCTGATCAGCCGGATCCGACGACGGCACGAGGCACGTGGTGACGTATTCGCCCAGCAGAGCCACCCAGTCGGCGGCTGTGGGCTCGTGCCGGTGTTCCTCCCGCAGGGCGGCGCCGGGCGGCAGCGCGAGCAGCCCCGCGTGGTGAAACCGTAGCGCCGCACCGGCCTGCTCGGGATCGTCGCCTTCCAGCCTGGACCACTCCACGGCCAGCGCCTCCGCATGGCCTGCGCCGGAATTGACCGGCCGGGTGACGAACCTGCGGTCCAACCACTCGAGGAACCCGGTGCGCGGCTTGAGTAGATCGGCGCGCAGCTCGGCGAAGCGTTCGGCTTGGGCGGCCAGCCATTGCGACTCGCCCGGTGTCGGCTCGGTGAACCACGCCAGCTCGGCGAACGGCGCCAGATGACCTTCGCGCACGACCGACGGGATGGTCGTGCTGTACAACGGCGCGCCGAACAGCTCCTCGACCAGTTCGCTCTGCTCGGCGCTCAGCGTGTCCGGCGGTGTGCCGGTCAGCCCGATGACGTGCGCGTGCGGCAGGTTCTCGAGCAGCTCGGCCAGCAACCGGCCCCAGACCTCGAGCAGGTGATGACACTCGTCCAAGATCAGCGTGATGGGCCCGGCCTCTTCGAGCGCTTTGACCAGCGCTGCCCCGTTGGCGTGCAACCGGTCGATCAGCGAGCCCCGGCGCCGCTCGGTGGAGCTGGGCCGGTGCTCGCGGCCTTCCTCGTCGACCTCCGCGTCGGGGTCGAACGTGGCCAACGACTGATAGGTCAGCGCCGTGACCGGGGCGGACAGGTCACGCGAGGTGCCGGTGGGAATGGTCGCCGGGGTGAACTCGGCCCAGGCAGCGCGCCACTGCTCCTGGATCGCGGTGTTCGGGCCGAAGGCGACGATCGGACGCTCCATCCGCCGCGCCGCCTCCAACCCGACCAGTGTCTTGCCGGCGCCCGGCGGGAGAACGACCCACGACCGGGTCGCGCCACCGGCGACGGCTGCGGCGATCGCGTCGAGCGCGAGCTGCTGGTGCCGGCGGAACGGGCGGGGGAAGCGGACACCCGCCCAGTCGGGCGGGCCGGCGGCACCGGCCATCAGTCAGGATCGCAAATCGACGTCGAACTCGACCGTGACATCGTCGTTGAGCTTCAGCGCGCCGAAGAACGCCGAGTACGGCCGGATTCCCCATACCGACTGCGTGATCGTCGCCGAGCCGCGTGCGCGCCCGTCGACCAGGTGGCCGTGGACGGTCACCGGGCGGACCTCGCCGACGATCGTCAGGTCGCCGTCGATGCGGAACGAGTCGGTGTCGCCGTAGACCTGCGTGGAGGCGAACGTGATGGCGGGATACCGGTCGGAGCGCAGGATCTTCCCGCGCATCGTCTTCTCGATCTCCACGCGGTCGCAGTCGGTGAGCGGCTTGACGCCGCCGCTACCGTGCCGGACTGTCATGGACGCGACCTCGGCCTGGAGATTGACCGTCGACCGGCCGGGTTCGTCGACGTCGACGGTGGCGGCCCCGTGCCAGCGAGTGACCTCGAGAGTCAGGTCGTGCCCGGCTTTCGACCCGAACCCGGTGCGCGTCGTACGAACGAGCAACGTACCGCGCTGAGGGCCCAGATCGTATGGGCCGTTGGCGACGTTCATCCCGACCAGATTATCCCCGTAAGCTCGATGGCGGGGGCTGGCTGCGGAGGAGGCCGCGATGAGCAACCTCGACGTGCGACCGACGGAAACGGCCTGTCACGCGCCCGAGCACAGCGGCCCGGTGGCCGAGTTCCTTCAGCCCCGTGAGGTCCCGCTGGGCGGTATCCGGTCGATGCAGGTCAAACGCACGCTGCCACACCGCGGCGTCCCGACCGTCGGCGCGTGGTGTTTCCTCGATCAGTTCGGGCCACAGCGCACCACCATGACGGTGCTGCCGCATCCGCACACCGGGCTGCAGACGGTGACCTGGCCGCTGCAGGGCGAGATCCGGCATCGCGACAGCGTCGGTAGCGACGTGATGGTCCGGCCGGGCCAACTGAACCTGATGACCAGCGGGCCTGGCATCTCACACTCGGAGGTCTCCCCGCCGGAGTCGATGTTGGACGGGCTTCAGTTGTGGGTGGCGTTGCCGACCGGCAGTGACAGCGTCGCGCCCGCGTTCCAGCAGCACGTCGACCTGCCCGGCTATGAGACGCGCGGCCTGCGCGGCACGGTCGTGCTGGGTGAGTTGGCCGGTACCGGGTCGCCGGCGACGACGTACAGCCCGCTGGTGGGGGCTCAGCTCGATGTCGACGCCGGCGCCATGACGACGATCCCGCTGCGGCGCGATTTCGAGCACGCCGTCCTGGTGCTGGGCGGCACCCTGACCGTCGCCGGCGCGCCCCTGGAGTCGGGCCCGTTGCTGTACCTCGGCACCGGTCGCGACGAGCTACCGGTCACCTCGACCACCGGCGCGACGATCTTCCTGCTCGGCGGCGAGCCGTTCCCCGACGACCTCGTCATGTGGTGGAACTTCGTCGGACGCAGCCACGACGACATCGTCACCGCCCGCGAGGAGTGGGAACGCGACGGACAGCACCGCTTCGGCGTCGTCGCCGGGCATGCCGGCGAGCGCATCCCGGCGCCGCCGATGCCACCGTTGCGCCTCACGCCGCGCCGCCGCCGTCGTCCCACCTGACGCCGTGTGGTGTCCGCTCACAGGAACGGGCGCACCTCGACCCTGCGGTTGCAGGCTTGCGACGCGTCGGCGGCGAGCTTCAGCGCCACGTCGAGATCAGCTGCCTGCATGACCCAGAAGCCGGCGAGGTGCTCTTTCGACTCCAGGAACGGCCCGTCGGTGACGAGCACCTCACCACCGCGGTTGTCGACGACGGTGGCTGTGCTGGGCGAGGCGAGGCCACCGGCGAACACCCAATGCCCGTCGGCCCGGAGCCGGTCGTTGAACGTTTCGATCGCGATCATCTCGTCCGGGGTGGCTGAGCCGGTCTTGTCGTCGATCACCGAAATCAGGTACTGCATCTGACCATCATCTCCTCATTCGGCCGCGTACCGCGGGCGCCCAGCCGGCCGGTAGACCTGCGCGGCGAGGACGTTCGCGAACGCTCGTGACGTCGCCAGCTCCAGCGCCATGTCCGGTCCGGCGTCGGGGAACAGCCGGGCGCCCTGGCCGACGACGACGGGATAGGTGAGCAGGACGATCTCGTCGACCAGCTGTTGGCGCAGCAGCCAGCGGAGGAGCTCGCCGCTGCCGTGTACCTGCAGTTCCCCTTCTGCCGAGCCTTTCAGGTCACCGATCGCGGCGGCGAGATCGCCGGACAGGATGGTGGTGTCTGCCCACTGCGCGTCGGCCAGCGTGGTCGAGGCGACGTACTTGGGCCGGGTGTTCAACGCCGTCCAGATGAGGCTGTCGCCGGGGTCGGCCCAGGTACCCCAGGACGCGGCGAAGATCTCGTAGGTCCGCCGGCCGAGCAGAAACGCGTCGGCGCGCTGGTAAATCTCGCCGAGAAACCTCTCGGCCTCGGCTTCGAACAGCGGCAGGGCCCAGCCGCCGCGGTCGAATCCGCCGCGCCGGTCCTCGTTGGGGCCGCCGAGCCCCTGCATCACACCGTCGACCGAGACATTGGTGATCGTCGTCAGTTTCATGACCGCCGTTCCCTCTCATCCGGCGCCCCTCGTGGGCGTCCTCACCATCGCAACGAACGGAGCCACCCGGATACGACACCCGCGCGCCGAGATTCCTGCCGACCCCGCGTCCGGCCTGCCCCGACGGTGTCGGTGAAATAGATCCCGTGCCGGTGATGATCACACGTGAACGCAGTCCCGCGGCCTTCTTCGGGCTCACCGCGCTGCTGTCGGCTCCGTTCCTCGTACTCGGCGCGCTGGTGGATGCTCCGGATGGCGGGTTGGTCGGCGGGCTGCCGCTGAGTGCCTTACAGGTTCTTGCGCCGTTCCTCGCCGCGGTGATTCTCGTGGCCCGGCAGCACGGATAGCGCGGTGTACGTCGCTTCGTCGGAGCGGCCGTCGACGTGCGTCGCACCCGACGACCACGCGTTCTGCTGCCGTTGGTGCTGGTCATGCCGACGATCTACGGCGTGTCCTACGCCCTGATGGTGCTGGACGGGCGGAGCCTTCCGGCCTGGGAGATCTCTGCGGGCACCATGGTGGCGGTCCTGGTGCTGTTTCTCTTCAGCGGATTTCTCGAGGAGGTCGGCTGGACCGGCTACGCCCTGGATCCACTGCGGGCTCGACTCGG
>NZ_DAHVSH010000078.1:0-54716 GCF_027324685.1 Haloactinopolyspora sp. | reverse complement strand
CGGATCCCAGATCGAAGGGGTCACCCGTGACGGGCTTCAGATCGCGCTCATGGCTGCCCTCACCGAGTCGAACCTGCGGATGCTGGCCAACACCAGCGTCTACCCCGACTCCGGGAATCACCCCAATGACGGGGACGCCTCCGACCACGACAGCCTCGGCCTGTTCCAGATGCGACCCCAAGCCGGGTGGGGCACCGTCGCCGACCTCATGGACCCCGTCTACCAGGCGCGCGCGTTCTTCGGCGGCCCTACTGGCCCCAACCACCCCTCACCCCGCGGCCTGCTCGACATCCCCGGCTGGCAGACCCTGTCGAAAGGTGAAGCCGCCCAAGCCGTCGAGGTGTCGGCCTACCCCGACCGGTATGCGAACTACGAGCCCGTCGCCGAACAGATCCTGACCACCCTCACCACCCCCAGCACCACCAGTCCACCATTGCCGGAGACCGGGCGTGTGGTCTTCCCGCTTCCTGAGGGCACCTGGGTCACCACCTCGCGGTTTGGGATGCGGGTCCATCCCATCACCGGGGAGAACAAGCTCCACACCGGCGCGGACTACTCCGCACCCGACGGCACCCCCATCCTCGCCGCCGCCGACGGCATCGTCACCCACGCCTCGATGTCCGGCGGGTACGGCGGGCTGATCATCATCGAACACACCACCGGCGGGCAGAAGATCGCCACCGCCTACGCCCACCTGTGGGAGACCGGCATCCACGTCAATGTCGGCGACCAAGTCACCGCCGGACAACACATCGGCGATGTCGGCTCGGCCGGCTACTCCACCGGCGCACACCTGCACTTCGAACTCCGCCAAGGCGGCAGCGACGGCGAGTTCACCGACCCCCAGCCCTGGCTCGACCAACACACCAGCGGCAACCTTCCAGCCCCCACCACACCGGTCGAGCAGGAAGGCTGCAACCCGGCCGCGACCCAGCCCGCGCCGCCCCAAAGGCCCGATGCCGGAGACCCGGACCGCAAGGTCGATGACCCCACCACCGACGGACAGATCACCGCCCGCATGCTCCACGTCTACACCCAAGCCCTCACCGCCTACCCCGACAGCTCCTGGGCCTGCTACTCACCCCGCCCCGGCACCAAATCCGAACACCCCCTCGGACGAGCCTGTGACGTCACCTTCGGCAACGCCATCGGCTCCCGACCCACACCCCAGCAGCTCGAAGCCGGATGGGCGCTGACGAACTGGCTCCAAGACAACGCCGAAACCCTCGGCGTCGAGTACCTGATCTGGCAAGGCCAGATCTGGTCCCTCGCTCGCGATGCCGAGGGCTGGCGCCCCTACAACGGCGGTGGCATGCACGACCCCACCGACGTCACCGGCGGCCACTACGACCACGTCCACATCACCGTCAAAGAATAAGGTCCGGAGTTACATCTAATGTAAGATTCGTACCTTAGATGTAAGTCGGAATCACGCTGTTCCGCGGAACCAAAGCCGTCTCCAACCTAGCAGCGTCACCGCCGCCTGACCAGGGGTTTCGCTACTCATCTTACATCTGATGCATGATTCTTACATTTAATGTAAGGTCGTGGCATGGTGTTCTCAGACGATCAGGTACCCGGCACGGGGGTCTTGTCGTCTGGCAACGTGTCGCTTTTGCGGCCGGCGGAGCAGTTCTTCGATGAGATGGTGGCGGGCTGGTCGGCACAGCAGACCTCGCGGATGCTCGCGGTGCAAACCATCAAGACCAGGGCCTCGCAGGTACGCCGGTTCGCGGACTTCTGCAACGCCCCGCCGTGGGAGTGGTCACCGGCTGACGTGGAGGAATGGACAACCTCGCTCGTCTCCGGACCGCGGCCGCTGTCTGTGTCGACGGTGCGGGCCTATCAGAACTCCGTGGCGCTGTTCTGCGACTACCTGGTCGATCACCGCTACGGCTGGGTCGATCGCTGCGTCGATCTGTTCGACACGCATCCGGTGCAGGTCTGCCACGAGTGGAACACGGTCATCCATACCAGCGACCACGAGGCACGGCCGGACGTGCGACCGCTCTCGCGGGATGAGCTGCAGATGTTCTTCGACTACGCCGATGACCTGGTGGATCAGGCCCGCTCCTCCAAGCGCAAGGGATGGCTGACGCTGTTCCGCGACGCCACGCTGTTCAAGATGATCTATGCGTTCGGGTTGCGTCGGCGCGAGGCAGCGATGCTCGATCTGCCGGACTTCACCCGCAACCCGCAGGGCTGGGAGTTCGGCCGGTTCGGGGTCTGCAACGTCCGCTGGGGCAAAGCGATGCGCGGCTCGCAGCCGCGCCGCCGGGCGGTGCTGGCCGTGTTCGGGTGGACCCGGCCGGTGATCGAGGAGTACGTGAGCGAGGTTCGGCCTCGGTTCGACCTTGCCGACAAGACGATCCTGTGGCCGACCGAGCGACAAGGGCGCATCCGGCTCAAGCACATCGACGACCGGTTCGCCGAGTGGCGCGATGATCTCGGCCTGGACCCGTTGCTGCACCCGCACTGCTTGCGGCACTCGTATGTGACGCATCTGATCGAGGACGGCTACGACCCGTTGTTCGTCCAGCAGCAGGTCGGGCACCGCTGGGGCTCGACCACCGCCCTCTACACCGGGGTCTCCGGTGACTACCGCAACCGCACCCTGCGCCGCGCTCTCGACGGCGCGTTCACCCCACCGACAGCGATCGAGGGAGGATCACGATGACGAAGACCGTCGCCTATCACTGGCACCTACGCAAGGTGATGAACGAACACGGCATGCAGGTCACGACCGATCTGGTGCCGCTGCTGGCCGACCGGGGCGTGGTGATGACCTCCACCCAGGTCTACCGGATCGTGGTCGGCCAACCCGAGCGGCTGAACATGCAGTTCCTCGCCGCGCTCTGCGACATATTCGGCTGCACACCGGCCGACCTGATCGAGCCCTACGTCGAGTCGGCGTCGCGGCGGGGCCGCAAGACCGGCACCGCGGGTGCGGTCAAACCGCCGACGAGCGGGAGCAAGAACCGCCCGACCCGAGCGGTCATCACCCCTGCGGACGAATGACCGGCGCCGGTGGCGAACACGATCGTCCAGGGCATCTGCTTTCGCTGCGGCCGGCTGAAGTCTCTGCGCTGGAACCACACGCTGGATCGGGGTGAGTGCCGCGCCTGCCGCGCTCACCGGTCACCGATCGAGACCTGCACCGGATGCGGACGCCAGCGCAGGGTCAACGCCCGCACCGACGACGGCGGCGCGGTCTGCGTGACCTGCTATGCCCGCGACCATCACCCTGAGGATGCCTGCGACGAGTGCGGCATGATCGGCCCGCTGGCGACCAGAGCTGGCGGGAAGCGACCCGGCGCGGCGAACCTCTGCGGTCGCTGCTATCGGAACCCGTGCCGGGTCTGCGGCGTCTGCGGCAGGCTCAAACGAGTCGCCTTGAAAGCCACCGCGACCAGCCCGGACGTCTGCCCGACCTGCTACCAAGCGCCCGTGATCGACTGCTCTATCTGCGGGCAGCAGGCTCTCGGGCGACGCACGACGAATCACGGCCGACCACGCTGTTTCGCTTGCCAAGCAGCCCAGCAGATCGACGCCGCTCTCACCGGCCCGGACGGGGTGATCCGGCCAGAACTGAAACCCGTCCGCGACGCCCTCACCGAGCTCGAACGACCCCGATCGCTGCTGACCAACTGGCACGATCTGGCATCCTTGCGTCTGCTGACCTCGATCGCCCGCGGCCAGGTCGACCTCAGTCACGACGCGCTCGATGCGCGGCCACAGATGTTCTCGGTGACCTATCTGCGCGCGATGCTCGTCGCCGCGGGCACCCTGCCGCCTCGTGATGAGAACGCCGCCCGACTGCACCGATACGCCGCAGACGTCGTCGCCGAGGTGAGCGATCCCGAGATGCGCGGCGTGCTCACCCGCTACGCCCGCTGGCACGTCGTCGGCCGCGCCAAGACCGACCGGCACGACCGGATCGCGCCGAACGCGGCCGCCCGCTGCCGGGGCGACATCGACACTGCCCGCGCGTTCCTCGACCATCTCAGCTCCGGCGGCTACGACCTCGATGACTGTCCGCAAGACCACCTTGACGCCTGGATTACCACCGACCGGAGCCGCCGCCTCGGGTTCGTCCGCTGGCTCAAACGAGGCGGCTACCTCCGGCACGTCTGGCTCCCTGAGCCGGTTCCGGCGAAAGACCCGGCCCACGACGTCGACCCCGAAGAACAGCTCGCCCTGGTTCGCCGGCTGCTACACGAGCCCGGTAGCGCCAGCATCGAAGACCGTGCCGCAGCCTGTCTGATCCTGCTCTACGCCCAGCCGGTCGCGAAGATCACCGCCCTGATCACCAGTGACATCGAGGTCCGCGATGGTGAAACCTACCTGCGTCTGGGCTCCGAGCCGGTGTTGCTCATCCCGCCGCTGGATGCGCTGGTGACCGCCTTGCCGGTCGCCAAGCCATTCGGGGCGGCGAGCAGGCTGGCTGATTCCCGGTGGCTGTTCACCGGCAAGAACGCCGGCACCCACTTGCATCCCGCCTCGCTCCTACGCCGGATGCACCAGCTCGGGGTGACTTCCAGAGCAAGCCGGAACACCGCCCTGCTGCATCTGGCCTCGACCACACCACCGGCGGTGTTCGCCTCACTGATCGGCGTCAGCATCGGCACCGCGACCCGCTGGGCCGGTCTCGCCGGAACCTCCTGGAACCGTTACGCGACCCTGCCGCGCTGAACCCGTCTCAGCACGACGAGGCAGGGCCACCGTCGGTCAGGGCCTGCGGGTCGAGGGCGCTGCTGAGCATGGACAGGATCTCGGGCACGATTGCGTAATAGGCCCACTTGCCGCGCTGCTCGCGGGTGACCAGGCCGGCGTCGACGAGCTGCTTCATGTGATGCGAGACCGTGGGCTGGGAGAGCCCGACCGGTTCGGTCAGGTCGCACACGCACGCCTCCCCGCCGGACTGCGCCGCGATCATCGACAACAACCGGACCCGGGTCGGGTCACCGAGCGCCTTGAACATCCGCGCCAACCGCTGGGCATCCTCGACCGCGAGCACCCCGCCCGTGACCGGAGCACAGCACCCACCCGCATCGGCGGCGATCAGTGGCAGCGAAGTCGTCATGGCCCTGATCCTACGCCACGCATTGACAACTGTCGATGCATCGACGAACATCAATACGTAGATGACGAGTCCACCCGACCGAATGGAGCACGCCATGAGTGAGAACACCGAGCTGCGCGAGCAGGTCCGCGCCCGCTACGCGCAGGCCGCGACCGCCGTGACCCGCGGCACCCGCAACGCCGACCTGCTGGCTGAGGAGACCCCCGCGGGCTCGTGCTGCACCAGCACGCCCGCCGTGGAGGAGGCCGATTCGGGTTCGTGTTGTGCTCCGACCGAGCGCAGCTTCGGCGCGGGCCTCTATGACGAGGCGACCGCCGCCGGCCTGCCCCTCGAAGCGATCGAGGCGAGCCTCGGCTGCGGCAACCCGACCGCGGTCGCTGAGCTGCATGAGGGTGAGCGGGTGCTCGACCTCGGCTCCGGCGGCGGCATCGACGTCCTCTTGTCGGCCCGCAGGGTCGGCCCGACCGGGTTCGCCTACGGCGTGGACATGACCGACGAGATGCTCGCGTTGGCCGAGAAGAACAAGACCGAAGCCGGGGCGGAGAACGTCGAGTTCCTCAAGGGCACCATCGAGGACGTGCCGCTGCCCGATGGGTCGGTGGATGTGGTGATCTCCAACTGCGTCATCAACCTGTCCACCGACAAGCCGGCGGTGCTCGCCGAGATGTTCCGCGTCCTCACCCCCGGTGGGCGGATCGGGGTCTCCGATGTCGTCGCCGAAGACCGCCTCACCCCCGAGCAGCGGGCCGAGCGCGGCTCCTACGTCGGCTGCATCGCCGGAGCCCTCTCCAAGACCGAGTACCTCGACGGGCTCGCCAAGGGTGGTTTCGCGGATGCGAGCGTGGAGTTCACCCACGAGGCCGCCGACGGGATGCACGCCGCGATCGTCCGCGCCACCAAGCCTGCCAACTGATCCCGAGCTGACGAGGAGACTGAGCAGCACGATGCCCGCACCCCAGAACATCACCAGCATCGCGACCCCGACGCAGGCCCCGGCCGCGAAGCGCCTGTCCACGTTGGACAAGTGGCTGCCGGCCTGGATCGGCCTGGCCATGATCGCGGGTCTCCTCCTGGGCCGGTTCGTGCCCGCCCTCTCGGACCTGCTTGCTCGGATGGAGGTCGGCGGGATCTCGGTGCCGATCGGCCTGGGACTGCTGGTGATGATGTACCCGGTGCTGGCGAAAGTCCGCTACGACAAGATCGCCGCCGTCACCGGAGACAAGCGCCTCCTCGTCTCGTCCCTGCTGCTGAATTGGCTGCTCGGCCCGGCGGTCATGTTCGCCCTCGCCTGGCTCTTCCTACCGGACCTGCCCGAATACCGCACGGGCCTCATCATCGTCGGCCTGGCCCGCTGCATCGCGATGGTCGTGATCTGGAACGACCTCGCATGCGGCGACCGGGAAGCCACCGCCGTGCTGGTCGCGATCAACTCCGTATTCCAAGTCGTGATGTTCTCGGTGCTCGGCTGGTTCTACCTCACCATCCTCCCCGGCTGGCTCGGCCTCGACACCCAAGGCCTGGACGTCTCGGTCGGGCAGATCGCCCTCAACGTCCTCGTCTTCCTCGGCGTGCCCCTGGTCGCGGGGTTCGCGACCCGCTGGATCGGCGAGAAACGCCGCGGCCGGGCCTGGTACGAAGAGCGCTTCATCCCGAAGATCGGGCCGTGGGCGCTGTATGGGCTGCTGTTCACGATCGTGCTGCTGTTCGCCCTCCAAGGCGACGCCATCACCTCCAACCCGCTCGACGTCGCCCGGATCGCTCTGCCACTGCTGGTCTACTTCGCGCTCATGTGGTTCGCGGGCCTCCTGCTCGGCAAGGCACTGGGCCTCGGCTACGCCCGCTCGACCACGCTGGCGTTCACCGCGGCAGGCAACAACTTCGAGCTCGCCATCGCCGTCGCCATCGGCACCTTCGGCGCCACCAGCGGCCAAGCCCTCGCCGGGGTCGTCGGCCCGCTGATCGAGGTGCCCGTCCTCGTCGGCCTCGTCTACGTCTCCCTCTGGACCGCCAGAAGCTGGTTCCACACCAACCCCTACCAGACAGAAACCGAGGCATCATGACCACCCCGCAGCTCCCGATGGTCTTGTTCGTCTGCGTCCACAACGCCGGACGATCGCAGATGGCCGCCGCCTACCTCAATCGCATGGCGGCGGGTCGCATCGAGGTCCGTTCCGCCGGCTCCGAACCCGCCGACCAGCTCAACCCCGCCGTAGTCGAAGCTATGCGCGAGGTCGGGATCGACATCACCGCCGAACGCCCGAAGCTGCTCACCCCCGACGCGGTGAAGACCTCGGATGTGGTGATCACGATGGGGTGCGGGGATACCTGCCCGATCTTCCCCGGCAAGCGCTACGAGGACTGGCAGCTCGACGATCCTGCCGGGCAAGGACTCGACGCCGTGCGCACGATCCGCGACGACATCGAGAACCGCGTCCGCGCCCTCGTCGCTGAACTGACCTGACCCTGGGCCGCCCGGCGCACCTGCCGGGCATGGACCTCTCCCTCTTCACACATAGCCCCGGCCAGGACTGGCCGGGGCTATTCCGTCATCTCCATCATCGGACCCTGCCGGTAAGCGTCGGCGTCGGCGGCGAACGTCCGCCCGTGGCTACTCGCCCGATCGCCCCGACAGCTGCTCGACCAACAGCAGCAGAGCCGAATGGTCCAGCGAGCCGTGACCCTGAGCGCGGGCGGAGGCCATGAGGGTGGCGGCCAGCGACCCGAGCGGGGTGGCCACACCGGCCTCCCGCGCGGCGGCCGCGACGATGCCGAGGTCCTTGTGGTGCAGGTCGACGCGGAAGCCGGGGGTGAAATCGCGCCGCAGCATGGCCGGTGCCTTGCGATCGAGCACGGCGCTCCCGGCCAGACCTCCGGAGAGCACATCCACCGCGCGGTCCCGATCGACGCCATGAGCGTCCAGGAACACCAGAGCTTCTGCGACCAGTTCCATGATGCCCGCGACCATCAGCTGATTCGCCGCCTTGACGGTCTGCCCGGAGCCGGCCGGGCCGACGTGGACGATGGTGGAGCCCAACGCGTCCAGGACGGGGCGCATCGAGGCGAACGTGTCGGTGTCCCCACCCACCATGATCGACAGCGTGGCGTCGATGGCGCCTTGCTCGCCGCCGCTGACGGGTGCGTCCAGGAAGCCGACGTCGTGGCGGCCGGCGGTCTCGGCGAGCGTGCGGGCGACGTCCGGGCGGATCGTGCTCATGTCGATGAGCACGGCGCCGGGGCGGGTCGTGGCCAGGACGCCGTCACCACCGAGGACCACCGACTCGACGTCGGGGGAGTCGGGCAGCATCGTGATCACGACGTCCGCACCGGAACACGCGTCGGCGATGGACTCCGCCCGCCGGCCTCCGGCGGTGACGAGACCCTCGACCTTGTGGGGGCTGCGGTTGTACCCGGTCACGTCGAAGCCTGCAGCCACGAGGTTGGCGGCCATGGGGGCGCCCATGACGCCCAGGCCGATGAATCCGATCGTCGTCATGAAAGAACCCCTTGGTCGTACCAGGTGAACGGGTCGGTGTCGTCGCTGCGATACTCCAGGGCGACCCAGCCCCGGTAGCCGCCCGAACGCAGCTCGTCGATCCAGGACTGCAGCGGCAGCTCGCCGGTGCCGGGAGCGCCTCGGCCCGGTGCGTCGGCCACCTGGACATGCGCGATGCGGGCGCGATGCCGGTCGATCGCGGCGCGGACGTCGTCGCCGTTGGTCGCCAGGTGATAGACGTCGAGCAGGAGCGCGAGGTTGTCCGCGCCGGTCTCCTGCTCCACGCGGTCCAGGACGGCGATGACGTCGTCGGCGGTGCGCAGCGGGTAGGCGGCCGCGCCGCTGACCGGCTCGACGAGCACGGTGCCGTCGATCCGGGCTAGCTCGGTGGCGACCGCCGCGAGGTTGCGCACGGCCAACTGGTCCTGTGCCGCGGCCGTGCTTTCGGGGTGCCGGTTGCCGTAGAGCGCGTTGAACAGGCGGCAGCCCAGCTCAGCGCCGATCTGTGCGGCCAGCTCCGCGCTGGCGCTAAGTTCCTCCGCCCGGCCCGGCCACGAGACCACGCCACGGTCACCGGCAGGCATGTCGCCGGCGAAGAGGTTGAGCGCGGCCAACTGCAAGCCGGAGTCGCGCACGGCTGTGACGAACGCCTCGACCTCCGGGTCGGACGGCGTCGCGGTGGCGAACGGCCACCAGAACTCGACAGCAGTGAAACCGGCAAGCCGCACAGCTTCGAGGCGAGCCGGCACGTCGCGGTCGGTCAGGAGGATCGAGCAGTTGACGGCGAACGACGTGCTGGTCATCGCGATCGAGCATAGGCGGTCGCCGTGACGCGGTGAGCATCAGGCGATCATGCAGCGTTGACGGCGCTGGGGACGCCGCAGCCGTCTCATGATCGGGACGGCTTCACTCCCAGCGGGATGGCGCCCGGCGGCCCGCCTGCCCGGAAAGCGTGGTATTGGCGGCGGGCGTATACCCTTCTAGCTGTGTCGAGCAGTCATTACGTCGCGCCCGGTGCCACGTATGCAGGTGCGGGTGTGGACATCGAGGCTGGTGACCGCGCCGTCGAGCTGATGAAGGAAGCGGTCGCCCAGGCGCAGCGACCCGAGGTGGTCGGCGGTCTAGGCGGCTTCGCCGGGCTGTTCGACGCCAGCGCCCTGAAAACCTATCGACGCCCGCTGTTGGCCACCAGCACCGACGGCGTCGGCACCAAGGTCGCCGTCGCGCAGCGGATGGACGTCCACGACACCATCGGCTTCGCCCTGGTCGGCATGGTGGTCGACGACATCGTCGTGTGCGGCGCAGAGCCGCTGTTCATGACCGACTACATCGCCTGTGGCCGCGTCGTCCCCGAACGCATCGCCGCGATCGTCCAAGGCATCGCGGCGGCCTGCGCGCAAGCCGGGTGCGCCCTCACCGGAGGCGAGACTGCCGAGCATCCTGGCCTGCTCGGGCCGGACGAGTACGACATAGCCGGAGCCACCACCGGCGTCGTCGAGGCCGACGACCTGCTCGGCGCCTCCCGGGTCGGCAGCGGCGACGTCGTCATCGCCCTGGCCTCGTCCGGGTTGCACGCCAACGGATACTCCCTCGTCCGGCATGTGTACTTCGATGTCGCAGGCTGGGACGTCCATCGCGACGTCGCAGAGTTCGGACGTACACTCGGTGAGGAGTTGCTGCAGCCGACGCGGATCTACGCGCAGGACTGCCTGGCACTGGCCCGTGAAACCGATGTGCATGCGATGTCGCATGTGACCGGTGGCGGGTTGGCGGCGAACCTCGAACGGGTGCTGCCGTCAAACACGTCGGCTGTCCTCGAGCGATCCACGTGGACGCCGCAACCCATCTTCTCGGTCACGGCACGAATCGGTGGCGTGGCCGAAGCTGAACTCGAACGGACGCTCAACATGGGCGTCGGCATGGTCGTGATCGTCGCCGCTGGAGCCGCCGATCACGCGTTACGCGTCCTCTCCGCGAGAGGAGTGGAGTCCTGGGTCGTCGGCGAGATCGTCGACGGCAACGGTTCGGTTCACCTGCGTGGACGGTACGCCACCTGAGCCATCGCAGGAGCCAAGCGACACGTGACAGCCGGCCGCGACGGAGGGGCCCGCCACGATCGTGTCGAGCACGTCTCATGAGGAGTCGTACATGCCCCCTGCTGCTGATCTGTCATCGCTGGAAGCCGAGGTCGTCCGGCGCAATCCGGCCGAAACGGAATTCCATCAGGCGGTGCGAGAGGTGCTGGAATCGCTCGCCCCCGTCGTCCACAAGCATCCCGAATACGCTGACGCGAAGCTCATCGAGACGATATGTGAGCCGGAGCGACAGATCATCTTCCGGGTGCCGTGGGTCGACGACTCCGGTGAGGTGCAGGTCAACCGAGGTTTCCGGGTCGAGTTCAACTCCGCGCTCGGCCCCTACAAGGGAGGCATCCGCTTCCACCCGTCGGTCAACCTCGGCATCGTGAAGTTTCTCGGGTTCGAGCAGATCTTCAAGAACTCACTGACCGGGCTGCCGATCGGTGGCGGCAAAGGAGGCGCCGACTTCGACCCGAAGGGACGCTCCAACGGCGAGGTCATGCGGTTCTGCCAGTCGTTCATGACCGAGCTCTACCGGCATCTCGGTGAGTACACCGACGTGCCGGCGGGCGACGTCGGCGTCGGCAGCCGCGAGTTGGGCTTCATGTTCGGCCAGTACAAGCGGATCACCAACCGGTACGAGTCCGGGGTCATCACCGGCAAGGGGCTCGTGTGGGGCGGAGCGCAAGTGCGGACCGAGGCCACCGGGTACGGCACGGCCTACTTCGTCAACGAGATGCTCGCCGCGACCGGCACCGCCTTGGAAGGCCTCGACGTCGTGGTGTCCGGCTCCGGCAACGTGGCGATCTATGCGATGGAGAAGATCCGGCAACTGGGCGGCAATGTCGTCGCGTGCTCGGACTCCAGCGGCTACGTCGTCGATCACAAGGGGATCGATGTCGACCTGCTCAAGCAGATCAAAGAGGTCGAGCGCGGTCGAATCAGCGACTACCTCCGGGAGCGCCCCGAGGCGACCTTCGTGTCGGACGGCTCGGTCTGGGACGTGCCGTGCGAGGTCGCTCTGCCGTGTGCCACGCAGAACGAACTCGATGAGTCGGCGGCCAAGAAGCTGGTCGCCAACGGCGTCAAGGCTGTCGCCGAAGGCGCCAACATGCCGTGTACGCGCGAGGCCGTCCGGACCTTCCGTGAGAACGGGGTCGCGTTCGGGCCCGGGAAGGCCGCCAACGCCGGCGGCGTGGCCACCAGCGCCCTGGAGATGCAGCAGAACGCCTCACGTGACTCGTGGACGTTCGAGCACACCGAGGAGCGATTGCGCCAGATCATGCGCGACATCCATGAGACGTGTCACGAGACCGCGGAAGAGTACGGGCGGCCTGGCGACTACGTTCTGGGTGCGAACATCGCCGGATTCACCCGGGTGGCAGAAGCCATGGCGGCATTCGGCGTCGTGTGACGCCGCACGGTGACCGGGTCTGCCGGGCTTGGGTACGCCCCGCCCGGCAGTGCCCGATCGTCGTACGTGGCTTCGTCAACCCGCGTGCCGACGAGGCTCGTCGTCCTCGTCTGCGACGTACTGCGAGTAGTCGTCGGCCTCGGTGTCGTCGTTGCCACGGTCGCCGTCGGTTCCCAACTCTCGCTGCAACGCGTCGAAGTCGGTGTCAAGCGTTTGGTACTTCAACCGACGGGCGACCTTCGTCTGCTTGGCCTTGGCCCGGCCGCGCCCCATAGGGTCGACCCCCTCGCACAAAACTGGGGCGGCCAGCAATCCGGACGCCCTCGTTTCCCTTCGAATGACATCTGCTCGTACCTATAACGGTACAGGAGCCGGCGCTGTTCCGCCTCATCCGGGTGGACAGCGAGTCCGCGAGTCGTCATCTATGCAGGTGAATGTCCCTCAGGCGGGCTACGTCGGCGATCCGCCGCTCGGCGAGCCGGTCGGCGGCGACGGCCGGTGGGACGCCGTCGCCGGCGGCCAAAGTGAAGATCTCGCGGGTCGTGTCGAAGATGCGTGCCGCCTTGTTCTTGGCGCGTTCGAATGAGAAGCCGTGTAGTTCGTCGGCGACCTGGATGACGCCACCGGCGTTGACCACGTAGTCCGGCGCATACAGGACACCGGAGCCGTCGAGGCTCTTCTCGATGCCTGGGTGCTCCAGTTGGTTGTTCGCCGCACCGCACACCGCCGAGACACCGCCGGTGACCAAGGCCTTGACCACGTCGTCGTCGAGCGCACCGCCGAGGGCGCAGGGCGCGTACACGTCGATGCCTGCACGCAGCAGGGCCTCGGTGTCGTCGACCACCTCGACCTCGGGGTGCGCTTCACGCACGCTGGCCAGCGCCGACGGTGAGACGTCAGTGACCACCACGGAGGCGCCGTCCTCGACCAGCAGTCCGGCGAGTTTGGACCCGACCTTGCCGACGCCGGTGATGCCGATCTTGCGTCCAGCCAGGCTGGTGGTGTTCCACAGGTGCTGGGCGCACGCGCGCATGCCCTGGTACACGCCGAACGACGTCAGCACGCTGGAGTCGCCGGCACCGCCCTCGGCCGGCGAGCGGCCGGTGACGTACTGGCACTCGCGGGCGATGACGTCCATGTCGGCCACGTAGGTGCCGACATCGCACGCGGTGATGTAGCGCCCACCCAGCGACTCGACGAACCGCCCGTACGCGCGCAGCAAGGTCTCGGTCTTGTGCAGGCGAGGGTCGCCGATGATGACGGCCTTGCCGCCGCCGTGATCAAGCCCGGCCAAGGCGTTCTTGTACGTCATGCCCTGCGACAAGTGCAGGACGTCGTCGAGCGCGGCCTGCTCGGAGCCGTACGGATAGAACCGGGTGCCGCCGAGCGACGGCCCGAGAGCTGTGGAGTGGATGGCGATGATGGCCCGCAGCCCGCTGGCTGCGTCCTGGCAGAAGACCACCTGTTCGTGCCCGGTGGTGCGAGCGAAAACCAGTGGCGACGCGTCGGTCATGGTGGCGACCCTTTCACGTCCGGGCCCGCGGGGTGGTGCGGGCGACGACGATGTCGCATTCACTCTAGTGTTGCGCGCAGGGGCAGGAACGCCCGGAGGGGTGGATCAAGGAGGCCACGATGAAACGCTGGCGTGGCAATCCCTGGGCGATTCTGCTGACGCTGTGTCTCGGCTTCTTCATGACGCTGCTCGACGTCACGATCGTCAACATCGCGATCCCGAGCATGATGTCCGGCCTGGTCGCGTCGTTGGACGAGATCCTCTGGGTCATCAACGCGTACGTGATCATGCTCGCCGTCCTCGTCATCACGACCGGGCGGCTGGGCGACATGCGCGGACAGCGCAAGATGTTCATGCTCGGTATCGCGGTGTTCACCGCGTCGTCGCTGGCGTGCGGTCTGGCTCCCGGGCCGGCCGCGCTCATCGCGGCCCGGGTGGCCCAGGGCGTGGGCGCGGCCATCCTCCTGCCGCAGACGTCGGCGTTGCTCATCACGACGTTCCCACCGCACAAGCGCGGCGCCGCCTTCGGGATCTGGGGAGCTGTCGGAGGAGCGGCCACCGTGGCCGGGCCGACGCTCGGCGGGCTACTGGTCACCGTCGGGGACTGGCCGTGGATCTTCTTCGTCAACATCCCCATCGGTGTCCTCGTGTTCGTCATGGCGTGGCAGATCATCCCGGAGCGGGGTCGACGGGCGCAGCGTTCGCTCGACCTGCCTGGCGTGCTCCTCGCGAGCGTCGCGCTGGTCTGCGTGACCTTCGCGCTGGTCGAAGGGGAGCGGTTCGGCTGGGGCCAGGTGTGGAAGTTCGTCTCCATTCCGGCGTTGCTGGTGGTGGGCGTGGTGCTCAGCGCCGTCTTCCTGCTGGTGCAGGCCCGTCGGCAGCAGCACGAGCCGCTCATCCCGTTCACGCTGTTCGGTGACCGCAATTATTCGATCATGAACGGCGTCGCGGCCCTGGTCTCCATCGCGATGATCGGAACCTTCCTGCCGGTGACGATCTATCTGCAGGATGTGCTCGAGTTCAGCGCCTTGGAAGCCGGGCTGACCATGGCGCCGCTGTCGGGGATGTCGTTGCTGGTGTCGCCGTTCGCCGGCCGGCTGACCGACCGGATCGGCGGCAAGTTCATCCTGATGAGCGGCCTGTCGCTGTTCGGTGGCGGCATCACCGGCTTCCTGCTGGTGGCCAGTGCGGACGCTACTTGGTCGGTCTTCCTGCCGTGGCTGCTCGTCGCCGGTTTCGGGCTCGGCTGCCTGTTCGCGCCCATGAACACCGTGGCGATGCGGAACGTGCGTGACACGGTCGCCGGCGCGGCTTCGGGCGTGCTCAACACCACCCGGCAGATGGGGCAGGTGATGGGTAGTGCCGTCGTCGGTGCGGTGTTGCAAAGCCGCCTTTCCGCCAGCCTTCACGCCGAAGCGATTGACGCTGCAACTGAATTGCCGTCGCCCGAACGTGAACCTTTCGTCCAGAGTTTTTCCCGCGCCGCAGAGGGAGGTCTGCAGGTCAGCGCGGGTCAGGACGGTATTGACATAGCTCTTCCACCGGGAGTTCCGGAAGAAGTCGTGCGAAAGATCGGCGAAATGGCCCACGATGTGTTCGTTCAGGGCTATGTTGATGCGATGAAGGCGACGTTGATCGTTCCGATCGCTTCGGTGGCTTGTGGTGCCGTGCTGTGTCTGGCAGTCAAGCGGAGGCGAACGGGGCGTGGCGCGTCGGGCGAGGGTGTCGGCGCCGGGACGACCTCCCATGCTGACTGAGTCCGACCTGACACGACTTGGGTTGGTTCGCGGCTTACGTCAACCTTACGTAGGCTTGCGTACGCCATGGGCGACATCGTCCGAATGGACGATTGAGTCCAACCGTACGGCGGTGCCCCTCGCGGTTGGTTATGCGGTGAAATATCCCGTGCGGCGGGAACGACCCGCTGTGGTTCTAAGGAGGTGACGATGGCGACCAGGACACAAGACGCCGAGCCCCTCCTCACTCCTGCCGAGGTGGCGGCAATGTTCCGGGTGGATCCAAAGACTGTGACGCGGTGGGCCAAGGCCGGCAAGCTCACGTCGATCCGGACTCTCGGTGGCCACCGGCGGTACCGTGAGTCCGAGGTCAGGGCGCTTCTCAACGGGCAGGGCCCGGCTGTGGAGCGCGTTGAGGTCGGCGAGCTCTGAAGGGGTGAGGCCCGCTCGGCAAGGTACTCGCGCCTGGCGAGTGTCGAGCGGTGTTTGGTGAAGTCAAAGGTCGGGCCCGTAGGCGGCGGGCCGGTAGGGGGCAGTGCGCGTCATCGCGTGAAACATGTGTGATTCGTCAGGCGCGGATCACACGGGCAGTGGTCGGCGTCGCAGGTGCGATCAACCGTCGTCCTTTCGAGGATTCGACGTGATCGAGCACACCGAGAAGCCGCCAGACGTCGACACGGGCGGCGGGGATCTGAATCGCCGCCCGTGTCCGAGTCAGCAATCAGATTCACCTCGTACATGTTCGGCTGGTCGAGCTCGTTGTGATGCTCCCGGCCGGTCTAGCGCGGACGTTCGTCAACGTCGATACGCGGCACTGAACTGGTGGGCGTTGTTGCGTGCGGAGCCAACACCCACACGGTTGGCAACTGCTCGGACATCGTCGCAGTCTGCTCGATGGTCATTGCTGCGCGATGGCGAGCCGGGCGCTGAGCGCGACGAACGCGCCCGCGAAGGTGCGGCGCATCCACGCCATGACGCGCGGGCGCGAGAGGACGTGAGAGCGGACCACTGCGGCGAGCTTGCCGTACCCGACGAACACCACGAACGTCAGCGCCATGAAGACCGCACTCAGTTCGACCATTCGCGGCAACGCGCCGGGCGCTCCGATGCTGACGAATTGCGGCAGGAAAGCGAAGAAGAAGATCGTGAGCTTCGGGTTGAGGATGTTGATGAGAATGCCCGAGCCGATCACCTTCGCGATGGATCGAGGCGCGGCCTCTGCCTCGGCAGTGAACGCACCCGTGTCGCGCAGAGTGCTCCACGCCATGAACAGTAGGTAGGCCACACCCAGGTACTTGAGGACCTGGAATGCGGTCGCGCTCGTGTGCAGCAGGGCGGCCAGGCCGGTGATGGCCGCGACCATGTGGGGAACGATGCCCAGCGTGCATCCAACCGCCGCCACGACACTTGCCCTTGCGCCGCGCGAGAGTCCGGCGGCCATCGTGTACAGCACGCCGGTGCCCGGAATGGCGACGACGATCAGTGACGTGACGAGGAACTCGATGCTCACGGTTGCTGCTCCCTCGATCCGGCCACCCTCCTAGCACGCGGTACTCTACCGCTTTCCGGCTGCTCTGAAACGGCCTGCCGGTACCGACGATGCTCAGCCGGGGCGAAATCAGACACGGGTGCTGAGCGTGGCTGGCGCGACGAAGCCTGCTGGTATGAGATCGGGATCGTCGCGACGAGCTTTCTTGTGATTGAACAGCGCACGATCGACGCGTGCAATCGCATGTGTGGTGAACTCTCTCCACCGTTCGGCACCAGCTCCTGGCGGCGCGTGGTCCGCGGTGACGACGGCCGTGCTGAACGAAACCGTGCACGGGAGCGCGGTGCACAGTGCATCGCGCAGGCTGTTTACGTCGTCGTCGAACTCGCGGCCACTCCCGGTCTCTGCGACAAGGACCAGTTCGTCGCCGCCGAAGGTCGCCATGCAGGCATGGTTGGGACCAGCTTCATGCAGCCAGCATCGTGCCACCGTCCCAAGTCGTCTCATCAGCGCGTTCCCGGCAAGATGCCCGAAGGACTCGACGTCGACCGAGTTGGCGTCTTCGACGTAGGCCTTGAGATTGTCCACGTCCCCGATCGCGAGTCCGACGGTCCTTCGAGCCCGGCACTCGGTTGCCAGCATCTCCGGCAAGGCAGGGTAGAAGTTGGTCCACGCCACCAATCCCGTGATTGGGTCGTCCCGGGCTTCGACTCGCAGGCGCCCTTGGTCGGGCGGCGGAAATCGTCTCGAGCGATCGGCCTCACGATCCAGACTGCGTCGCCAGACTGGTTTCATCGCGCACTTCCCACGGGTGTAGCCGATCCGCGGCAGTGGCCAGCGCTGACAGCACCGGCCAAGCTTCGGGCAACGGCGTATGAGGAAATCGCTGCGACCACAGCCAGCGGACCTTTCCCGACGGTAGACGCGACGGTGGTGCCAGCACGGTGGCATCGGAGGCCAGTCGGCTCACTGCGCTGTTGTGCGCCTTGATCTGAGGGACCGGGCCGGACAATGAAGCGGTTGCCATGAGCCACCGCCCGTTCGGCTGGCGCATGACTGGCGGCCAGATTTGTGGGCCGCTCTGCTCCAGATATCGCATTCCCAGGGCTCCGATCTCGCGCGGTACACCAGAGATCGACCGTTGGCGATGGGCCGATCATCACGTTCGGTGGCGTTGGACCCGTCCACGCTGCCTCGATGTCGGCGAGGGTCCTTAGGGGTGATGATCGCTGCGTCTCGGGGAGCGGGTGATCGCCGGGACTGATGCACGGCTCTGTCCCGCACGCGCACTGCCATCGTTGGCCAGGCGAAAGCCAGGTTCGAAGTCCACTTCGGCGGACCATTCCGCTGGCAGGAGTCACGGGCATCCCGCGTCGTGTGTACGACAACGCAGCTTCGAGTAGCCGGTTCTGCGTGGTGGGCATCGGTCAATGCACCGCCTTCCGATTCGGTCCTCGAACCTACCGTCTCTGTGATCATCTCTGCCCCTCTCGTGGTCACCATCTGTTTCACCAACAGATCGGCGATTGCACCGGTGGTGTACGTGCATGCAAATCCGGCCATCTCATCTGCCAAGACCAACCGGAGCAGTGACAGTCGCTACGGGCTTCATCTGACTGCTTGCCTTCTGCCAGCGCCGGCCGGCTCACCGCGGTTTGCCTCCCGAACAATCAGTCCGGTATGCGCCTCCATCGACCACACCACCCACAGGTGCGGTTTACGTGCCTGGGCTCGTCAGAACAACTTCTCCGGAGAAGTTGACGTATAGATATATCGCTCATCTCCGGAGAAGGCAAGGTTCTAGTCCAGAACGTATTGTGTTCTCCGGAGAAACACGGGAAGGATGGTCGGTATGAACCACCTGCCCGAACTCGATCCCAAAGACCAGCGGCCCAAGAATCAGCAGATCGCGGCTGTGCTCCGACAGGCCATAGAGTCTGGCGACCTGCGGCCGGGGGACCGGGTGCCCGGTGAGAACGTCCTCATGGACCGGTACGGAGTCGCGCGGTGGACAGCGCGCGAAGCTCTCGCGGCTGTAGCGAACCTGGGACTCATTACGAAGATCCCGAAGGTGGGCACCTTCGTCGCCGACCGGCGACGCCTCGAACGTCGGCCCCGCCGCTACCGACGGACCAAGGCGGCTGGCGAGTTCGCCACCGAGGCGCGCGCGGCTGGAATGAACCCTAGAGTCGAAGCCGACAGTGAGAAGACCACGGCGCCGCCCGACATCGCCGAGCGTTTGAAGATCACGATCGGCAGTGCCGTGATGCGCACTCACTACAGATTCCTCGCCAACGAGCGTCCAATACAGACCTCGATCTCCTACGAGCCTCTGAACATCACCGAGGGAACGGCCGTCGAAGTGCCCGAGGATGGACCGATGGCTGGGGCCGGCGTCATCGCCCGCATGGACTCGATCGGCGTCCGCATCACACATGTGAGCGAGGAAGTCGCAATCCGACCACCGTTCCAGGAAGAAGCCGACACTCTCGAAATTCCAGCCGGGGTGCAGGTCTTCGACATCTGGCGAACTCTCATGACGGACGGGCGGCCGGTCGAGGTCGCCAACATCATCATCCCGGGAGACCGGTACGTCCTGGCGTATCAGTTCACAGTCCCTGACGGCGATAGTGACCCCGCCACCATCTAATTCCGTCTCGCGTGTGCGCGTCGCAAGACGAGGCGGCCCTAGGGTTGTCCCATGTGTCCTTGCCCGACCGGGTCGCGGTCGAAGGTCGTCCTTCTGTGTGGAGTGGCTGGTTCCGGCAAGACGACGTACGCCAAGCGCTTAGAGGCCTCCGGCTACACCCGGCTGTCGATCGACGAACACATCTGGCAGCACGCTGGGCGGTACGGGATCGATTACGAGCCACAGGAGTACGAGAGGCTCCAGGGCGAGGCTGAGACCGCACTGCGTGAGCGACTGGTTCGGCTGGTCACCGATGGTCGAGACGTTGTCGTCGATTTCAGCTTCTGGCAGCGCGCACGTCGAGACCAGTACAAGTCACTCGTCGAGCGGGCCGGTGGCACGTGGCGACTGATCTACCTCAAGGTCAATGCCGACGAAGTGCGCCGGCGACTCAAGGAGCGAGCTGGCCGGTTCGACGCCAACGCTGCGTTCCCGATCACGGACCAGGTACTCGAGCAGTATCTGGCGGGCTTCGAAGAACCGGACGGCGAAGGCGAGGAAGTGATCGACCAGGATTCGTACAGAGCCGTCTGAGGCCTAGGCCGTGCCATGCAGCGCGCTGCCTCAGGCACCCGCATCGCATGCTGCCTCGCCCGCATATATCGCTTGGCACCGGGCCCAACGCGCGATGTGCCATGCGCGTGCGACCAAGAAAAGATGAAACGACACCGGTGCACGCTAGCCAGCGCCCGGTATCGACGCTGGTGAAACGGTGGACAGGGGCGGGTTCGATCCGCCGACCTTCCGCTTTTCAGGCGGACGCTCTTCCAACTGAGCTACCTGTCCTCGGTGTGGCGTGACGAGTTTAGCTGACAGGCGGCGTACGGGTGAAATCGCGGGGGAGATCACTCGCCGCGCCGCTGTGCCTCCTTCTCCAACCGGGCGAGGTAGGCGTTGTAGGCCGCCCGCTCGGCTTCGTCGTCACCCTCGCGCCGGTCGAAACGGCGGGCTTCGCGTTCGTCGGAGCGATACCACTGGACGAACAGGATGATGATCACGATGACACCGGGGACCTCGCCGGTGGCCCACGTGATCTGGCCGGCCAACGTCTGGTCGGCGAGGGTGTCCGGCAGCCACCCGATGCCGTCGCGAAGGTCGCGGTAGTAGTCGCCGGCGATCAGCTGCGACGACTCCATCAACGCCAACCCGAAGAACCCATGCATCGCGACAGCGAGCAGATGTACGACGACTCTCGCCGGGTACGGGGGACGTTTGGGCAGCGGGTCGATGCCGATCAGGATCTCGAAGAAGAGGTAGCCCACCAGCAGGAAGTGCATGCTCATGAGCAGGTGGCCGGTGTGCTCGCGCATCGCAGCCTCGAACAGGCCGCTGAAGTAGACCATGAACGAGCCGGTCGCGAACAGCGTCAACGCCACCAGCGGGTTGGTGAGCACACGCACCACCCGGCTGTTCAGGACGGCGAGGATGATCTCGCGTGGGCCGATGTCGCCTCGACGGGCTGGCCCGATGGCGCGTAGGGCGAGGGTGATCGGGCCGCCGAGCACCAGAAGGATGGGGCACACCATCATCAGCGTCATGTGCTGGACCATGTGCACCGACATCATCGTCATGCCGTAGGTCTGCAGTCCGGACAGACCGGCGAAAGCGACGATCGCGATGCCGGACATCCAGGCGATCGTGCGGCCGACCGGCCAGCGGTCGCCGCGGCGATGCAAGCGCCACACCCCGCCCGCGTACAGCAGGAATGCGCACAGGCAGCCGATCGAGAACAGCGCGTCCGGGTAGATCTCGGTGAAGATGCGGCTGACGCTGAATTCCGGCGGCAGCGGATAGCCGAGCAGGTCGCGGGCCGGGGTGAGCACGGCCGGCGTGTCCGGGACCGGCGGTTGTGACCGGCTCAAGGCCACCGCCAGGCCGACGGCTGCGCCCATGATGACGATCTCACCGGCAGCCAGCCGCCGGAAGGCACCCCGCCGCCCGGCTTCCAGCACCGGCAATGTCCGGTTGCGGTGCATGTATCCGACGACGCCGAGGGCGACCAGTGCCACGATCTTCCCGAACATGATCAGGCCGTAGCTGGTCGTGAACACCTCGGTGATCGAGTTGAACCGGACCCACGCGTTCACCACGCCGCTGGCGCCGACGAGCACGAAGCAGCCCAACGCCACCGCGGAGAACGCCCGCGCGGCGCGCGGCAACTCCCGCCCACGCCGTCCGGCGTACCAGGCGACGGCGATGAGACCCCCGACCCACAGCGCCATCGCGATCAGGTGCACCAGCAGCGAGATGGTGGCCGAATGGTGGTAGTCGCCTGACGAGGAATGCCCGATCAGGCCCAACGGCACGAGTGTCCCGATGCCCAGACACAGCAGAGCGATCGCACCGCCGTGCCCGACGGTGAGCCGGGCCGCCGGGACGATCGTCAAGGCCAGGACGAACACGGCGGCGTAGGCCTGGCCCTGGATGACGCTGCCGGTGTATGACGTGAACGCTTGACCGGCCAGCGCCTCACCGAGCGGGCGCCCGACGAGATCGGACAGAGTCAGCAGGTGCACGGTGGCGGCGGCGCCCGCCAGCACGAGCGCCGCCCACGAGGCAGCCCGCAGTGCGCGTAACGCGTCGCCACCGAGCTCACCGTTGCGGACCGGCAGCACGGTCGCCAGCCCGAGCATGCCGATCACCACAGCCGCCGACCCGTCGAGTACCGCCTTCGCAATCGGCAGTCCCCACCGGGTCAGCTCGCCGGGATCACCCAGCCCGGGAACCGACGGCGTCGTGCCGCCACCACCGAGGTACAACGCAACGACCAGCACGACGACAGCCACACCGGCCGCCGCGGCGCCCCATCGTCGCGTCGGCGGTGCGTCGGCGGTCGTCGATCGTGCTGTCGTCGTCATCAAGAACCAGTGTCCTCCGTGTCCCCGCCGCGGCGACCACCGACTGCGACGAAGGTGACCCCCGCGACCACCAGGGCGGCGAGCGCCACCACGAGGACGACGACCAGCGTGCTGGGTCCGCCCCCGCTGTCGTCCGCGCTTGCGGGTTCGGCGGCGTCGCTCTCGGCGTCGGCAGGCTCGTCGTCGGTCGGCGGCTCACTGGCCGGGGTGTCTGTGGGTGGTGCGGCTTCGTCGGCCGAACCGCCCGCACTGACCGTGAACGTCAACTCGCCGCTGACCGGATGGCCATCGGACGAGACGATCCGATACGAGATCGTGTAGTCACCGTCGGGTAGCTCACCGACGGGCTGGGTGACGGTGGGGCCGCTGACCTGCGCTTCGCCGTCCTGGACCGGCGTCTCGTCGGCGTCGAGGACCGCCACCTGCGCGAAGCGGTCCTGAATGGCGTTGTTGAACGTCAGCGTCACGGCGTCGGGCGCCTCGGTGACGGTGGCGCCGTCCTCGGGCGACGACCCCACCAGAACGTCATGGGCTGCGGCCGGCGACGCGCCGGGCCCACCGATGGCGAGCCCGGCAAGCATCGCTGCGGCAACGGCTGTAGCGAACCTACGCACGTCGCCGCCTGATCGCCGCTGCCCCGAGACCGAGGCCGGCTGCGCCGACCACGACGCCGCCGATGCCGACGCCGCGAGCGAGATCGTCCGACGTGCTGACGTCGCTGGTCGTGGCCTGGTCATCGTGGCCATGCCCACCGCCGGAGCCGGCTGTCTCGTCTGCCTCGACGACGGTCAACGCCGGTGCCGGCCGCGCGGGCTCGTCGTCGGCGGGCTCCATGTCCCACCGGACGACCTCGCCGTCGTCGTAGGTCTGGATGGCCGGGAACAAGTACGTGCCGGGCTCGGGCAGCGGCCCGACGGAGATGGCGAACTCGTCGAACTCCTCCGGCCCGATGCTGACGCCGTCGTCGGCGGTCCACGTCACCGACGTGACGGCCTCCTCGAGCGTGTAGTCACCAACCTCGACCGGTTCGGGAAACTGTTCGGTGGTGAGTTCGGCCGTCCAGCCGGGATGCGGCTGGACGCGAACGGACGGGAACGGCGTGTCCGCGGGGAGGTCCAGGCGTACGGCGGTGGTCCCGGCGGTGTCGGATTCGTTCGGTACCCGGACGGTGATCTTGGTCCACGAGCCCGCGGCGTCGGTGTCCGGGTGGATGGTGACATGAGCGGCAGCGGCTGCCGCGGAGGCCACGGTGACGACGGCGACGCCGCCCGCGGCGAGCCCGACGCGCGTGAGCGCACGAGAAAACATGGTCATGAAAAGTCCCTTACGCACGATGATGAATCCGCCAGGCCGAGCAGGCGTGCCGCCTTCGGCCCACAGCGGTGGGTGTCGTCAGCTGTGCGCAGGGGCTGGTGGGCCGCGCCACGGCGTGGCGGTCATCAGCAGAACGACGTGCGGCGCCGGAGCGCGACGCGGCGTGTGCAGCGCGTGGGCGCGCCACGGCTGGCCCGGCTCGACCAGGAGCCGTCGAACCCGGGTCAGCAGGATCGTTTCCGACAGCGCCGCCATCGACCAGGCGACGGCTTCGGCGCCGGACAGCACTACCGTGAGCACACCGGCGGCGACGACGTGGGCGATGAGCATCGCGTGGTCGGGCACGATGGCGGTGTCATGGTGGCCGGCGAGTACCAGCAGGACGTGCAGCAGCGGTTGGGACGCCAGCAGGAGCGCACCGATCTCGGCCGGGGAGCGGCGTCGGTCGGCCAGGCCGACACAGGCGATGCTGAGCAACGCCGCGACGAGGATGAACCCCGCGTGGGTGGGCATGGCGCCCCCGGCGGCGACATGTGCCGCAGTCGGTAGGAACAGACAGGCTGCGGACATGGTGAGCCCGCGCGTCACCCGCGCTCGGCCACGTCCCAATCCACGCACACTGCCACTGTATCCACCGTCCGGACGGCTGATGTCGGCAGGCGTTCGTCGCACCACCAGGCGTTGTGGCGCCTCACGAGGCGTGCACGGGTGGTGCGGCAGGGATTCGCCAAGTGAACATGATCATTTCGACGTCAGGTTGGCGAGGGTTGCGGCGAGAGCTCGGACACCGGCCAGGCAGTCGTCGCGCTCGGCGAACTCCGCCGGCGCGTGCGAGATGCCGGTCGGATTGCGGACGAACAGCATTGCGGTTGGGATTCCGGCTGCGTGGAAGATCCCGGCGTCATGTCCAGCGCCGGTGTCCAGCAGCGGTGCCGGAGCGTCCGGTTCGCCCGCAGCGGCTGCGACTCGTGCGGCCAAGGCGGCGTCGAACACCGTCGGTGGTGTCCACGACTCTCCAGTGGGCGTGAACCCAGCCAGCTCACTCACGACGGCGTGGACGGCGGCTTCCTCGCGGGCCCGGCAGTCCAGCCAGGCGCGCACCTGGGAGGGGATGGCGTTGACGCCGTTGGGCGTCACCTCGACCTTGCCCACCGTCGCGAGCGCGCCATGCTGCGCCGCCGCCTGGCGGGCGACCTGGATCAAGGTGGCCAGGTCGAGCATCGGGTCGCGGCGTTCGTCCAGCGGGGTGGTCCCCGCGTGGTTGGCCGCCCCGGTCAGCGTGACTCGCCATCGGCCGTGCGGCCAGATGCCGCTGGCCACGCCAACGGGACGGTCGAGGTGGATCAAGCCACGGCCCTGCTCCACGTGCAGTTCGACGAACGTCGCGACGCGGCGTAGCGCTTCGGCGTCCGGGCCCAGCGACGCGGCGTCCGACCCTGCGCGGGTCACCGCCTCGGCCAGGGTGACGCCGTCGGCGTCGGTGAGCGCCAGCGCCCGCTCGACGGGCAGGGCGCCGGTCAGCAGCCGCGACCCGGTGCAGGCGACGCCGAACCGCGCACCTTCCTCGTCGGCGAACGCGGCGATGCCGATCGGTCGCGACGGCGTCCACCCCTGCTCGCGCAGGAGGTCCACGGCAGCGAAGGCCGACACGACACCCAGCGGTCCGTCGAACGCACCGCCACCGGGGACGGAGTCGAGGTGGCTGCCGGTGACGACGCCGGGCCCGTCGGCGTCCGGATCGCCCCACCAGGCCCACTGGTTGCCCGCCCGGTCGACGACGCAGCTCATGCCCCGCCGCGCCGCCTCGGCGGCGAACCACTCGCGGAGCGCGGCGTCCTCGGCGGTCCAGGCGAACCGGTGGTAACCACCGTCCGCGCTCCGGCCGATCGGCTCTAACTCGGCCCACATCGTGTCGAAAGTGCTGGTCATACGCGCCGGTGTCGTCACGCTTGCGCCTCGTCGAGCATCGGGACGTGCACGCCGCGCTCACGGGCCACCGCTGCCGCATCCTCGTAACCGGCATCGACGTGGCGCAGCACCCCGGTCGCGGGATCGTTGGTCAGGACCCGTTCGAGCTTGGCCGCGGCCAGGTCGGTGCCGTCGGCGACACTGACCTGCCCGGCGTGGATCGAGCGCCCCATACCGACACCACCGCCGTGATGAATCGACACCCACGATGCCCCCGATGACGCGCTGGTCAGCGCGTTCAGCAGCGGCCAGTCGGCGATGGCATCCGAACCGTCGGCCATCGCCTCGGTCTCGCGATACGGGGAGGCGACCGAGCCCGCATCGAGGTGGTCGCGGCCGATGACGATCGGTGCGGAGATCCGTCCCTCGGCGACCAGCTCGTTGAAGCGCAACCCGGCCTGGTGCCGCTCGCCGTAGCCGAGCCAGCAGATCCGCGCCGGCAGCCCCTGGTACGGCACGCGTTCCTGCGCCGCGCGGATCCACCGCGCCAGGTGGTCGTCGTCGAACAGGTCGAGCACCGCCTCGTCGGTCACCGCGATGTCGCGCGGGTCCCCCGACAGCGCTGCCCACCGGAACGGCCCCTTGCCCTGGCAGAACAGCGGGCGGATGTAGGCCGGAACGAAGCCGGGGAAGGCGAAGGCACGGTCGTAGCCGCCCTGCCGGGCCTCGTCGCGCAGGGAGTTGCCGTAGTCGAACACTTCCGCGCCCGCGTCGAGGTAGCCGACCATCGCTTCGACGTGGCGGACCATCGACGCGCGGGCCCGCTCGGTGAATTCGGCCGGGTTGCGGGCGGCGTAGTCGTGCCAGTCCTCGACGGTCACGCCCTCGGGCAGGTACGACAGCGGGTCGTGGGCGGAGGTCTGGTCGGTGACGACGTCGGCCTCGACGCCGCGGCGCAGCAGCTCGGGCAGCACCGTGGCGCAGTTGCCGATCAACCCGACCGACAACGCGCGCCGGTCGGCCTTGGCGGCCTCCACCCGCCGGACCGCGTCGTCCAGGTCGTCGGCGACGACGTCGAGGTAGCGCTGCTCGGCCCGCCGATTCAGCCGGGTGGCATCGACGTCGACGACCAGGCAGACCCCGCCGTTGAGCGTCACCGCCAGCGGCTGCGCGCCGCCCATGCCGCCACAGCCGCCGGTGACGGTGAGCGTGCCGGCCAGCGTGCCGCCGAAGCGTTTCGCCGCGACCGCGGCGAGGGTCTCGTAGGTGCCCTGCAGGATGCCCTGGGTGCCGATGTAGATCCACGACCCGGCGGTCATCTGGCCGTACATCGTCAGGCCGAGCTGCTCGAGGCGGCGGAACTCCGGCCACGTCGCCCAGTCGCCCACGAGGTTTGAATTGGCGATGAGCACCCGCGGAGCCCACTCGTGAGTGGTCAGCACGCCGACCGGCTTGCCCGACTGCACCAGCAACGTCTCGTCGTCGCCGAGCGTGGTGAGCGTACGGACGATGGCGTCGAAACTGCGCCAGTCGCGGGCGGCGCGCCCGGTGCCGCCGTAGACGACGAGGTCGTCGGGGCGTTCGGCGACCTCCGGGTCGAGGTTGTTCATCAGCATCCGCAGCGGGGCCTCGGTCTGCCAGCTACGCGCGGTGAGCTCGGTACCGCGTGGGGCCCGGACGACTCGGGCGGCGGCCTCGGTCATGGTCGGCTCCTTGGGTGGTGGTGAGTTCAGCGCAGCGCACCGACGACGTCAGCGGCTGCTGTTGTGATCACACCGGCGCGGATGCGTTCGACGACGGCGTCGATCTCGGGGGACACGTAGCGGTCGGGCCCGGGGCCGGCAACGGCGTCGCGTACCGCGTCGCGTACGGCGGCGGTCCCGGGCGCTGGGGTCAGTGGCATGCGTAGGTCCAGGGCACGCGCAGCGGTCAGGATCTCGATGGCGAGTACCCGGGTGAGCCCGTCGACAGCCCGGCGCAGCTTGCGCGCACCCGCCCAGCCCATCGAGACGTGGTCCTCCTGCATCGCCGACGACGGAATGGAGTCCACCGACGACGGGACGGCGAGGCGCTTGAGCTCGGACACGATGCCCGCCGAGGTGTACTGGGCGATCATGTGCCCGGAGTCGACGCCGGGATCGTCGGCGAGGAAGGCCGGCAAGCCCTGGTTGCGGGCGACGTCGAGCAGCCGGTCGGTGCGCCGCTCGGCGATACCGGCGACGTCGGCGACCGCGATGGCGAGGAAGTCGAGCACATAGCCGACCGGCGCGCCGTGGAAGTTGCCGTTGGATTCCACTCGCCCGTCGGCGGTGATGACCGGGTTGTCGATGACGGCGGCGAGCTCGCGTTCGGCCACGCCGCGTGCGTGTTCGACGGTGTCGCGGGCTGCTCCGTGCACCTGGGGTGAGCAGCGCAGCGCGTAGGCATCCTGAACCCGAGTGCAGTCCGGCGTGCGGTGGCTGGCCATGATGGCCGACTCGGCGAGCAGCGCGCGCAGATTGGCCGCGGCGGCGGCCTGGCCGGGATGTGGCCGGAGCCGGATCAGGTCGTCCGAGAAGACGGCATCGGTGCCCAGTGCCGCCTCGACGCTCATTGCGGCGGCGATGTCGGCGGTGGTCAGGAGGAGATCGAGGTCGTGCAGCGCGAGGATCAGCTGGCCCAGCATCCCGTCGGTGCCGTTGATCAGCGCCAAGCCTTCCTTCTCGGCCAGCGTCACCGGGGTCAGGTGTGCGGCCGCCAGCGCTTCGGCGGCCGGACGCCGGATGCCGTCGGCGTCGTGTACCTCACCCTCGCCGGTCAGCGCCAGCGCACAGTGGGCCAGCGGCGCGAGATCGCCGGAACAGCCCAGGGAGCCGTATTCGTACACGATCGGGGTGATGTGGTGGTTGAGCAGGTCGGCATAGCGGGTGGCTGTGACCGGGCGGACGCCGGTGCGGCCCGTGGCGATCGTGGACAGCCGCAACAGCATGAGCGCACGCACGACTTCGCGTTCCACCTGCGCGCCCGAGCCTGCGGCATGCGAACGGATCAGGCTCGCCTGCAGCGCGGCGCGGCGCTCGGCCGGAATGTGGCGGGTCGCCAGCGCGCCGAACCCGGTGGAGATGCCGTAGTGCGGTGCGTCGTCGAGGGCGAGCTCCTCGACCACGTCGCGACCGGCGGCGATAGCGTCGAGTGCGCTGGCGGTGAGGGTCACGGGTGCGTCGTGGCGGGCCACGGCGACCACGTCGGCTGCCGTCACCGGGCCGGCGCCCACCTCGACGGGAGCGACGGAGAAAGTGGTCGACATACCCACATTGCACCGCCGTCGTTCGTGCGGTGGTACCACTTCGGCCGCGATTGTGTCTGGGATTTCAGACACAATCGCGGCCGTGGGTCAGCGGTCGGGTGCCTCAGCGGTTGCCGCGACGGCCCTTGAACCGCTGCTGGGCCATCACCTGGCTCTGCCGGACTTCACGGCGCTTGCTCAGCGACGCCGTCGTCGGGGTGATCGGTGCCGCCTTGCCCTTGCGCTGCGCTCGACGCGCAGCCCGGTTCGACGGCGCCGCGGAGTCGGCGTGCGGGGCGTGGTGGTTGGTAGACATGGGACCTCCTGTGATGCTCGAGAGCATGGCCAGACCGCTACGTCTGTCACGAGCCACGGCATGAACCGATGCTCTGGGGACAGTGCGGATGGCGGTGGCGCAGATCCGTCAGCGGAATCGCTGTGACAGGCGCCCAGGAGAAATCACATGCTGACGAAGCTACCGGTCCTCCCGACTGCGGCCAACAGGTTTTTCACCAGGCACGATGCGCTCTTGGAGAGTGGCGGTCCGCGCCCGGAGTTGGGGCGGCAGGAGGTGTCGACTGGTGTTCGGGGGGTCGTGAAGATCGTCGTGCGTGGAAGTGCTGGTTTGGGGGGTCGTGAAGATCGTCGTGCCGGAGAATGCCGCTATAGGGCGCACTTTGGGGCACGACGATCTTCACGACTGCCTGGTTCGGCGGGTTGCCGCACGACGATCTTCACAACCGGCTGGTTCGGCCAGGCTGATCCGGCGATGAGCCTCAGGATCACCTGATCCGGTCAATGGTGAAGATCGTCGTGCGTGGAAGTGCTGGTTTCGGAGGTTGTGAAGATCGTCGTGCCGGAGAATGCCGCTATAGGGCGCACTTTGGGGCACGACGATCTTCACAACCCCTCATGCGGTCAGGTTTCCCACGACGATCTTCACGGCCGGCGGACGTGACCCGCTCGTTCGGCCGGCCATACCATGACGATCTTCACGACCATCTCGAGCTGCCTGCGCCCAGCTCAGCGAATCGGCATCCGACAGCCGGTGCCACGCGGGCCGCTGAACGGTCGTCCCATCCACGAACGGCAGCACGCCCCCGAAGCACCACGAGGCGTTCGCCTGCACCAAGAGGCGTACACGGGTGGTGCAGCAGGCGAATGCCTAGTGAACATGATCATTTAACGGCAGGCGGTAATGTCTGGGATGCCAGACGAGGAGAGCCGATGGGGCAGAGCAGCAGGGTGCCCGCGCTACGGCACGGGATCCGGATCGTGCGGCACCTGGCGCGGCTCGGCGGACCGGCTCCGGCCTCGGCCATCGCAGAAGCACTCGGCCTGCCGCGCTCCACGGTCTATCACCTGCTCGCCGAACTGGAACGCGAAGGGCTCGTGGTGCACCTGCACGAGGAGCGCCGGTACGGGCTGGGGCTGGCGGCCTACGAACTCGGGTCGGCCTATACGCGTCAAGCCCCGCTGGCCAGGCTCGCCCGGCCGCTGTTGGGCCGCCTGGTCGACGACGTCCGCCACAGTGCGCACCTGGCGGTCCTGCACGGCCGCGAGGTGCTGTACCTGCTGGAGGAACGTGTCCCGGGCGGACCCTCGCTGGTCACCGACGTCGGCGTGCGCCTGCCGGCCCAACTGACGGCCAGCGGTCGCGCCATCCTGGCCGGTCTGGTACCGGCACAGGTCCGTGCCCTGTTCCCGGACGCGGCGTCGTTCGCCGACCGGCACGGCGCGGGGCCGCGCAGCCTGTCCGAGTTGCGGCGGGTGCTCAGCGGCGTGCGCCAGCGCGGCTATTCGACGGAAGACGGTGAGGTGACGCCGGGCCTGGCTTCCGTCGCCGCAGCTGCGACCGACCACACCGGCTACCCGGTGGCCGCGGTCGCCGTCACGTTCCCGCGCGAGGCGGTAGAGGGTGACGACTGGTCGTCGGTGGCAGCCGCCGTCGATGCGACGGCTGTGGAGTTGACCCGGCGCCTGGGTGGAGGCGGAAGCGGCGCCGTCAGTCGCCGTCAGTAGCGCGTACGACGGCCACCGGGTGGGTGGCGTGGTGCAGGACGGCCAGGCTCACCGAGCCGAGAAGCATGCCCCGGAACCCGCCGCGGCCACGAGAGCCCACCACCGTCAACGCGGCTTCTCGGCCGGCGTCGGCCAGAACGGTCGGCGGATGCCCCGGCACCGCGCGAGGCTCGACGTCGACGTTCGCCGTGTCGTCCTCCCGGGCCTGCTCCAGGACATCGGCAACCAACCGGGTGGCGTCGCGGCGGGCGTCGTCGTCGATGCGCTGGGCGAGCTTGGCGTCGTGCAAGGTCACGACGTACTCCGGTCCGGAGTACACGGTGAGCGCGATCACCGGGGCGTCGCGAAGCTTGGCTTCGCGTAAGGCGAAGCGCATCGCAGCGGCACCATGGACCGAACCGTCGACGCCGACCAGCACGGGGCCGTCGGCGTTCGGCGAGGACGACCCCTCCCGCACGACGACCGTGGGGCACGAGGCCCGGGCCGCGACCCGGGTGCTCACCGATCCCAGGAACACCGAGCCGAACATGCCGAGCCCTCGACTGCCTACGACCACGAGGTCAGCGTCTTCGGAGGCGGAGAGCAGCGTCGGCGTGGCTGGGCGCAACGAGAGTTCGGTGCGCACCTGCAGGCCGGGAACGTGATGCTCGGCCTGTTCTTGCGCGTGTTTCAACAGGGCTTCGGCGCGGTCACGGAGGTCGTCGCTGGGCGGCAACGGAACCGTGCGATCGAACGGCATCACGACCAGCGGCATGTGCAGGGCGTAGATGATGCGCAGCGGACTGCCGCGTTGAGCCGCGGCATCGGCAGCCCACTCCAAAGCCGTTGCGCTCTCGGCTGAACCATCCACCCCGACGATGACGTCCGACACAGTCGCACGCTCCTCTTGTCGACAATGTGCCAGGTCATACCCGTTATAGACCGAAGTACACGGTGCCGTCACCGTCGATCGACCCGGCGCCTAGGACCTTCGACCCTGACAGTGGATATTCGCGAACGGTCACCATGTGCACATGGATTCGGTAGACCTCGAAGCGGATGGGCTGGAGACCTTGAGTGCGCAGGAATGCTACGCGCTCCTCGAAACCGTGCCCATCGGCCGCATCGTCTTCACCGAGGCTGCACTGCCTGCTATCCAACCGGTGAATTTCGTCGTCGACGGGCCCGCCATCGTGCTGCGGACCGGCATTGGTTCCAAACTCGCTGCCGCGGCGCGCTCGGCGGTCGTCGCGTTCGAGGCGGACTCTTACGACAGCGAGGGTCTGACCGGCTGGTCTGTCGTGTTGATCGGGCGAGCCGAGGCAGTCGCGGACGCCGCCGAGCTCGAGCGGCTGCGCCAGCTGGCTCTGACACCGTGGGCCTTGGGCGTGCGCCCGCACTACATCCGGATCGTGCCCGAGATCGTCCGCGGCCGCCGGATTCGAAGTTCCGTCACGGCCGTCTAGCCGACTCGTCCGGCCGACTCGGCGCGGACGCGGTAGGTCCACTCAGCAGCGACCCCGGGAGCCATGAGGGGCACGGCGCCCGGGGTCGGTCCAGGTGACCGGCTTCGCGGTCACGTGAGCCACGGATGCTCACGCACCACGGTGAGACGCTGCCAGGCTCGGCCGAGGCCGAGGTACCGCCCGGCGCCGAGCATCGCCAGGGCGACCACCGTGATGGCCTGTGTCACGTGATCATCGATGATCGGGTTGGTCTCCAGCGGCAGCGAAGCGGCGTACATCAGCAGCAACAGCACGGCTGCCGAGCCGGCGGCGATCCACATGCCGATGCCGAGTATCAGGGCCACACCGATGCCCAGCAGTCCGATCATGAACAGCCAGTCCACCCAGGTCTGGCCGGCGAGGTCGTTGAACAGCGAACCGAAGGGGCCTTCGACGGCGCTGAGGTATCCGGTGGTGGGGCTTCCTCCGTCGATCCAGGCGCCCTCCGACGGCGTCGAGTAGCCGAGTCCGAACGTCTTGTCCAGGAAGGCCCAGAGGAAGTACCAGCCGATCGCGATGCGGAGCAGTCCCAGAACGTAGCCGGCGGCCGGGGCGATCACGTCGGACGTGGTGGCCGGTCGGGGAGCGGCGTGCGTCTGCGCCGACTCACTGGTCTCGGGGTCATGGCGTGGCAACGACTCGAACGCCATCATCACCAGGGTCCTTCTCAGCTCGGTGGATCGAACAAAGTGCGGTGCTCATGGTCAGTGCACCGCATTCGCGACGCCGTCGCGGGAGGCGAAGGTCAGGGCTCCGACAGGCCGTAGGTCACCTCTTGGCCGGGTCTGCCGGACGTCGTGGCGCGGCGACGCCATGCGTAAGAGCCAGCCCTGTGGGTAGAGGGCACGAAAGCGACATACGTCCGGACAATGGACAGGTCCGGCCTCGGTTTGTCAACCTAGGACAATCACGGGGGGGAGCATGGAGAAAGATGTAATGCAGCGGTTGCTGCCGCGCATGCAGTTGGACGCGTTGCTCGAAGAGTTGCAGTCCAGGTTGCAGGCGGTGCTGACCGCGCGTGACGGGGTTCATGCGCTGCTCGAGGCCGTTGTGGCTATCGGGCGCGACCTGGACCTCGACACGCTGCTGCATCGAATCGTCGAGGCGGCCACGTCGTTGGTCGACTGCCGCTATGGCGCGCTGGGTGTGATCGGCGAGGACGGCCAGTTGGCCCAGTTCGTTCCGGTGGGGCTGTCCGACGAGGAGATCGACGCCATCGCCGAGTGGCCGCGGGGTCGCGGCATCCTCGGGCTGCTCATCAAAGAGCCCCAGGTCCTGCGGCTGCGCGAGATCTCCGAATCTCCAGAGTCGTACGGCTTTCCCCCTGGTCACCCGCCCATGCACGGCTTCCTCGGGGTGCCGATCCGCATCCGCGACTCCGTGTTCGGCAACCTCTACCTGACCGAGAAGAACAACGGCCAGGACTTCGACGAGCAAGACGAGCTGATCGTCAACGCGCTGGCGACGGCGGCCGGTATCGCGATCGAGAACGCGCGGCTGTACGAGGACACTCGTCGGCGGGAGAGGTGGCTCGACGCTTCGGCGGAGCTCACCCGTGAACTGCTGTCCGGCCGGGACACCTTCGACGCGCTTCGGCTGATCGCCACCCGCACCCGCGAGATGGCGAGAGCCGCTGTGTCCGTCGTCGCCGTTCCCGATGCTGACGGCCGCACGATGTCCGTCGTGGCGGCCGACGGTGACGACGAACTCATCGGCGTGCAGGTGGACATCGAGGGCTCGATGACCGGGTCGGTCTTCACCAGCGGTGAACCGGTGACGGTCAACCGACTGCCTGAGTCCGAGGACGCCGCTCCGCTCGTGACGCGCCTCCCAGCCGGCCCCGCCGTGGTGATGCCGCTCAAGGCGCCGGAACGAATCCGGGGCACGGTCCTGCTCGGCCGCGCCGCCGGCAGCGTGCCGTTCACCCCCCGGACCACCCGGATGCTGATGCAGTACGCCGACCAGGCGGGTCTGGCCCTCGAGCTGGCCGACACCCGCAGGCGCGCCGAGCAGTCCGATTTGATCGACGACCGGGCTCGGATCGCTCGCGACCTGCACGACGTCGTCATTCAGCGGCTGTTCGCCTCGGCGATGGCGCTGTCCGGGGTCGTGCGGATGGTCGACCGGCCCGACGTCGCACGCCGGATCGAGAGCACGGTCGAAGATCTGGACGTCACGATCCGCCAGATCAGGTCCACGGTCTTCGCGCTACAGACGAGACACGACGACGGCGGCGAGGACGAGGGATTGCGCAGTCGCATCCTGCACCTCAGCCATACCGCCGCCGAGCAGCTGGGGTTCACCCCGAGTCTGCGCTTGGAAGGCGCGCTCGACACCGATGTCCCGGACGACCTGGCTGAAGACATCTGCGCGGTGGTGCAGGAGGCGTTGGCCAACGTCGTCCGGCACGCCCGGGCGGCCCATGTCGACGTCTGGGTCAATCTCGACCAGGGCGAGGTCCGAGTCACCATCACCGACGACGGCATCGGCATGGCCGATGGTGGTCCGCGCAGCGGCCTGGCGAACCTGGGCGAGCGAGCCCGCCGACGGGGCGGAGGATTCGAGGTTCAGGCCGGTCCGCAGGGCGGCACGATCATCCGGTGGCACGTACCGGTCTAACTGCTCACGACCTAGCCGCTCACGACGAGCGGTGGCCGGACTCCTCGTCCTTCGCTTCCGCCTTCAACTGGGCGGCCAGCGCCGCGACCTGGGTGCGGCGCTGCATGTCGAGCTTGGTGAGGATGTTGGAGACGTAGTTCTTCACCGTCTTTTCGGCGAGGAAGATCCGATCGCCGATCTGCCGGTTCGTCAGGCCCGCCCCGATGAGATCGAGGATGCGCCGTTCCTGTTCGGACAGCGTCGCCAGCGGATCCTTGCGGTTGCCGCGATCGCGCAGGCGCTGCAGCATCCGGGCGGTGCTCTCCGGGTCCAGCAGGGAGCGTCCGGAGGCGACCGTGCGCACCGCGCCGACCAGGTCGGTGCCGTGGATCTGTTTGAGCACGTAGCCGGCCGCACCGGCCATGACGGCGTCGAACAGCGCTTCGTCGTCGGCGAACGACGTCAGCATGAGACAGGCCAGCTCGGGCATGCGGGACCGCAGGGCCCGGCACACCGAGACGCCGTCACCGTCGGGGAGGCGAACGTCGAGAATCGCCACGTCGGGTCGCAGCGCCGGAACCCTGGCCTCGGCTTGTGCTGCGGTGGCGGCCTCACCGACCACCTGCATGTCGGGTTCGGAGTTGAGCAGAGCTGCGACACCGCGACGGACGACCTCGTGGTCATCGAGCAGGAACACCCTGATCGTGCCGCGCGGCGCCGTGTGCACCTCATCATCCATGAAACGACGGTAAACCTCCTGCTCGCGCCCGCCAAGGGCTTGCGGCGCCAGAACCGGTGCGGCGACGTCTCGCCGCGACGCCGGCCGAACTGGCGCGCGACCGTGATCGCGGCGACACTTGGGGCGTGACGGTGCAGCACAGGGTGCGCGAATCCCAGCCGGACAGCTCCGGCGCGGTTGCCCGTGCCATCGCGACGCTGCGCAGCGGAGGACACCGCATCACCGCAGCTCGCCGGGCGGTCATCGAGGTTCTGGCGAGCACCTCGGATCACCCCAGCGCCGACCAACTGTGCGGATGGGTGAGCGAGCGGTACCCGGCGGTACACCGGGCCACCGTGTATCGAACTCTGGACCGGCTGACCGAATTGGGCGTGGTCACCCACGTTCACATCGGCGGGGCCGCGACGACTTACCACCTGGCCGATTCCGGCGGAAGCGATCACCTGCACGCCAACTGCCGGGTGTGCGGACGGATCATCGACCTGCCGGCTGATCTGCTCGATCCGATCGGCCGCCAGCTGGCGCGAGACAGCGGTTTTCACCTCGACGCTGCCCATGTCGCGCTGTCCGGCACCTGCGACGGCTGCCTCCCCGACCGCCAGGCGGACTGAGTCGACGCCGGCCCGTCGTGTTGGCCCCCGGGGAGCTGGGTACGTGCCGCCCAAGCACCCGACGAGGAGGCGCGATGGATCTCGAGACCGTGTCCGCCCTGCTCCAGCACCCCGGCCCGTATCTGACCGCCTACGTCGACGTCACCCGGGACACCGCCGACGCCGAGCATCGGATCGAGCTGGCCTGGCGTTCCGCTCGGGAGCGCGTCAGTCGCGACGGTGCACCTGACGGACTCACGGACCTGGTGGAGGGGCACGTTCTCCGGCCCACGTCGGCCCCCGGTCGGGTGAACCGGATGGTGGTCGCGGCCCATGGCGATGTGCTGCTTGACGAGGAGGTTCGTCAAACCGACCCTGCCGACGTCGTGACCTGGGGTCCGTTGCCGGACGTCACCAGCTGGCTCAGCGATCGCGACATGATGATCCCGGTCCTGTTGGTGATCGCCGACCGCGAAGGGGCGGACATCGAGTACTACGACGGGTGGCCCGGGTATCCCACGGACGAGGACAGCATCCACGGAGAGACCTTGCACATCAAGAAGGTCCCGGCCGGCGGCTGGGCGCACAAGCAGTACCAGCGCCGTACCGAGGAGGTGTGGCGCCGCAACGCCGACGAGGTCGCCACCGAGATCGATCACCGGGCGCGGGGTGGTGTCCCGCTGATCGCGCTGACCGGAGATGTGCGAGCGGTGGGGGAGATCCGGGAGGCGCTGAGCGAGCCCGCGGCGTCGAAGGTCGTGGTGCTCGAGGACGGCAGCCGCGCCGAGGGGAGTTCACGCGAGATGCTCGACGACGCCGTCGACCAAGCCGTCCGCGACACCGTCATCGAGGAACATCTGCACAGCGTGCGCGAGATCGAGGAGGGCACCGGGCAGCGCGGCGACGCCGTCCATGGCCTGCCTGAGGTCATCGAGAATCTCGTCCAAGGCCGAGTCCGCACCCTGGCGCTCGCACCGCGGATCGCGGCGCAGCGCGAGGTGGCCCCGGCGGAGTACCCGGGCTTGCCCCTGCCGGAGCAAGCCTTGGAACACGCCAGGCTCCGGGCGGATCTCGTCGCCGTCTGCGCGGCCGCAGCGACCGATGCCGACCTCGTGATCCTGGGCGCGGCATCGTTGCCCCAGGACGGGATCGCCGCGCTCTTGCGGTGGTCGTAGCCTGCCGCCGATCGCTTGACACCGCAGACATGAACGCGGGCCCGGAGGTGATCTCCGGGCCCGCGTTGTCGTCCGTGCGGTCCTGACGGGATTTGAACCCGCGGCCTCCACCTTGACAGGGTGGCGAGCACTCCTAACTGCTCCACAGGACCTTGCAGTGTCTTACTGTAGATGATCCTGCTGGAGCAGGAGCACCCGTATCCCCAACGGGATTCGAACCCGCGTTGCCGCCTTGAAAGGGCGGTGTCCTAGGCCGCTAGACGATGGGGACTAGACCACTGGACGACATTGCCCATGGCTCGTCGCCGTCGGGGACATCGAAAGCATAGGGGGCGGATGCTCAGTTTTCCAAATCCTGCGACGGTGACGGAGTCTCGGGGGACTTGGCGGCGACGTCGGCTTCGGCCTGATGCCTGTCGATCTGCGCACTCGTCTGCCCCAGCCCGCCCAGAGTCAAGTCGTCCCAGGCAACGAGTTGCCGGTCGTCGGGATCGAAATACAGCACCGACAGCTCGACCGGCGTGGGTTCCTCGTTGCGCAGGCCGCGTAGCCCGGCGCCGCCGGTGGAGCCTTGAACCATCACGCGAGTGCCTTCGTCCAGGGTGTAGGTGTCGCGCTGGTGCATGTGCCCGGACAGGACCAGCGGCGTGATTCCGTCGAACAGCTCGACGTGGCTGGGGTCGTGATACACGACCACGTCGGGCGGTGGATCGAGCTCGTCCACGGCGTCGGCGAGTTCCTCCGTGCCCAGCCGGATGGTGTCGTCAGGCACCCCGCGCACGGACTTGTCCGGCGTGAAACGCGGGTCCGGAGCGCCGACGAAGCGCAGGCCGGCGACCTCGACCGGCTCCCCGTCGAGCACGACGGCGTTGGGCTCCGCGGCGACCGCGGCGGCTGTGGCGGCAGAGTCGTGGTTGCCCTTGACGAAGACGTAGGGGTAGCCGGACAAGGTCCTGATGCTGCGCACATAGGCGTTCTCGGCCGGCGAGCCCTGATCGACGATGTCGCCGCTGTCGACGATCACGTCGACGTCGTACTGCTCGGCCACCGAGCCGATGATGCCCCACGCCGCCGGATTCAGGTGCAGGTCCGAGACGTGCAGTACCCGGATCGTGTCGTCGGCCGGCTGGAAGGTGTCCAGGCTCAAAGTGGTGTTGTAGACGCGGGCCACGTTCGTGACGAAGCCGGCGAGCTGTTCGGCGTAGGCGTCGAAGTTCGTCGCGATGTCCTCGGCGTTGCCGATCAACTGTGGAGCGGCGGTGAGCGGGCCGGCATAGGTGGGTTCGCGCACCGCCTCGCGGTCGAACGTGACGGCGGCTAGACCGGCCGTGCCCACGAGCGCCGCGACCGTGACGGCGAAGGCCAGCAGCGTGCGCCGCACGGATCGCAGGACCAGCGCAGCCCCGAGCGTCCCGCCGATCACGGCGATGATGGCCGAGCGGATCGCCGCATCGATGATGAGGTCCTGAAGTCCGCTGACCACCTGGTCGTCCAGCTCGGTCAGCGAATAGGGGTCGGAGACGATACCGCTGAGACCGTCGAGATCCAGTTGCCGGACGGAGATGTTGAGCGTGACCGGGCCGGAATGCGTGTCGAGGATGACTGCCCCGACGGGGTCGAGATGAATGATCGACTCGCCGGACAGTGACGGCTCGAACGCCACGTCCACGGCCAACGGGCCGACGTACGAATGTGTGGTGCCGGCGACGACGAGCGCGACCCACGCGCCGCCGAGGGCCAGGACCACCGGCGCGATGATCGAGAAAGCGCGCCGGATCCAGGACGGCCACGTCTCCGGGCGCAGCCCCACCCGGCGCGGCCGGGGAGGCTCGGGCGCAGGGGGCCCACCGGCCACGCTGGTCGTCTCCACATCATCGTTGTTAACACATCGGCCCCCCGGCATCGGCATCATCGGTGTCGGCACGTGACACTGGAGCCGTGCTGGAACTCACCGAGTCGGAGTTCGAAGAGCTGGTCGCCGAGGCGTTGGACCAGATTCCGGGCGAGCTTGCGCAGATGATGGACAACGTCGTCGTCCTGGTCGAGGACGAACCGCCGCCCGACGCCGCCGACGTGCTCGGGCTGTACGAAGGCACGCCGTTGACCGAGCGCGGCGAGTTCTACAGCGGGGTGTTGCCCGACGTCATCAGGCTCTTCCGGTTGCCGATCCTGCGGCTGTGCGAAACATGGACCGATGCGGTGGAGGAAGTGCTGGTGACCGTGGTGCACGAGGTCGCTCACCATTTCGGCATCGATGATGACCGACTACACGAGCTCGGGTGGTCCTGACGCCGGTCATCGACCGGCTCTGGTGTGGCGGCACCAGCCGGAAAGAGTGGAACGGACGCCGGACCGGGAACGCCTCTCGGCGCAACGGCCGCTCGTAGCGGCTAAATAGTGGGACCCGGGGTTACCGCGGCCCGACGCCCAGCGAGGGCCCCGAAGGGCTGTCGCCAGACTCGAAAATACCCGAACGAGAGCGCCTGGCCCAACCGTGCGACGTGTCGAGACTCACGTTGAAAAGCGCGACTCAGCGTGCCAGGGGCGCCTGAGGTCAGTGCAGTTCGCGGCGTCGCCAGAGCGCAGCGGCGTGCTGGAGCTCTTCGGCCATCCGCAGGTTTCCGCGCGCCAGCCGAGTCTGGCGCTGCCCCTCGTCGTCGAATTCGTGGTCGGCGAGGTGGGCACGCCCGGCAGCGACCACCCGGCAGAATGCGCTGGCTCGCTCGAGGGCCACGGCGAAATCGCCGGTGAACGCGCTGGTGAGAATGGCGTTGCCGAGCGCAGCGACCTCGTGGGGTCCAGGCGGGTGAGCCACGCCGGCCACCACGGTGGAGACCTCGGCGACCTTCTCGCCCGCGGCGAACACGCGCGCGGCCTCGGCGCCGTTGCGATGAACCCAGCTGCGTAGGAGGTACAGCGACCACAGCGTGCCCGGAAGGGTCTGTGGCCCGGACTCCCGCCACAGTTCGGCGATCTCGTCCAGGCCGACCCGGTCGGCCAGGTCGAGGAGACGGCGGGTCGTCCCCGGTGCGGAGTCGTCGTCACGCGCGGCGTGCAGGACCGCCGCGGCCGTTGCGTGCGCCACGGCCGTACGGTCGGCGGGATCGGCGTCATCAGCGACGTCGGGGAGGTCGCCGCGCAGCACCGGTCGCCGCGGGTGCTCGAAGTCGCTGTCGTTCACCGTTTCATTGTCCCTCGCTGACCGCGGGCATGCTCACCGTCGCCGTCGACCCCGCCCGATGGCGCGGGCCGGATCATCGTCGGCGCCGTCGACGATCTCACACCTCGATGGTCGTGCCCGGCTCGACCACGGTGAGCCGGGTTTCCTCCGGAGCGAGTCGTTCGAACAGGTCGAAGTGCATCTTCGGGAAAGCCAGGACCGCCTCGTGGATGGGGATGGCGATGTTCGGCGTGACGGCGCGCAGGTACTCCACCGCTTCGCTCGCTTTGAGCCACGGCGCGCCGGTCGGCAGGCCGAGCACGTCGATGTCGACATCGGGGATGGTGAACGCGTCGCCCGGGTGGAAGAAGCGGTCACCGATCAGATAGCCGGCGTTGGGCACGATCGGCACGTCCGGATGGATCACCGCGTGCTGGCTGCCGTGCACGCTGACCTTCGTGCCGACGTCGAACTCGTCGCCGGGCCGGACCTCCTTCGCGGCGATGCCGGCTTCGGCCAGAATCGCCGCGGACCCCGCGTCGGTTCGCAGCTGCACGCCCTCGTTGCGCTCGAGCAGCGGCCGCAGCCGGTCGACGTCGAGGTGATCGCGGTGCTGGTGGGTGATGAGAATCGCGGTCAACCCGGTGAGTTGCTCGAATCCGTGGGAGTACGCGCCGGGGTCGATCAAGACGCGGGCCGAGCCGTCCTCAACGAGTACACAGGCGTGTTCGTACTTGGTCAGCTTCATAGGCCCCGAGGCTAGCTCGTCCGGCCCCGCTTCGGCGGCGCCTCCACCCGGCCACCGCCGGGCTGCCACAACACGTCGCCCTCGTGCCGGTTGGCGTAGCGCGACAGGATGAACAGCAGGTCCGAGAGCCGGTTGAGGTACTTCGCGGTCAGTGGATTGACGCCGCCGTCGGGTTCGGTGCCGTACGTGTCGATGGCCAGCCAGGCCGAGCGCTCCGCGCGGCGGGTGGTCGTGGTGGCGACGTGCAGGTGGGCAGCGGTCAGGGTGCCGCCCGGCAGGATGAACGAGCGCAGCTTCCCCAGCTCGGCGTTGTAGCGGTCGCAGTCCGCTTCGAGCTCGCCGATCCACGCCGCGTCGACCCGCAGCGGCGGGTGCTCGTACTCCGGGCGCAGCGGCATGCACAGGTCGGCCCCGACGTCGAACAGGTCGTTCTGGACACGGGTGAGGGTGGCCAGGGCGTCGTCGCCGAGATCGCCGCTGCCCGTGCTGCGTTCGGTGGCGATGGCGACCCCGATGACGGCGTTGGCTTCGTTCGCGTCGGCGTAGGCGGCCAGGCGGGGGTCGTTCTTGCTGGTGCGCGAGAAGTCGCCGAGGCCGGTGGTGCCGTCGTCGCCGGTCCGGGTGTAGATCTTCGTCAGGTTGACCACGTGCTCCACATTAGGCCCCGTGGGCGCCGGGAAGGGGCGCCCGCCGCTGCCTGGCAGTGGAAGCCGCCCGCGGCTGCCGGCAACGGAGACACCACGAGGCGTTCTGCCGCGCCAACAGGCGTGCACGGGTGGTGGAGTTGGGGATTGCCTAGTGAACATGATCATTTCATGCTGGCGGCGAGGGGGTTGGGGACGTGACCGCGGGCGGCGATGACGGGGCGGTCGGGGTCGTCGGCGTAGCCCCGCTCGAACAGGCGCAGCCGGTTCAGGCACAACTTGGGAAACGACGGCGATTCGAGGTCGAACATGGTGAAGCGGTCGGCCAACTCGGCGGCGAAGCGTTCCTGGTACGCCGACAGCGTCGCCCGCGCCGAAGCCCAGAACGCGGCCTCGCTCATCCCCAGCCGAGTCGCCACGATCTCCGCCAGGTACCGGTACACGCACACCAGCAGCCCGTTCTGCAGGTACTTGATCAAACTCTTCGCCTCGAGCGTCACGTCGGCCAATGCGGCGCGCACCGCCGGCGTCAGCCCAGCGTGCTCGGGCAGCCGCTCGGAGCAGATCGCGAGGTCGTCGACGAAATCCTTGACCACCAGCCGGGTCGGCACGCCGTCGCGATGCACGATCATGCAGTTCTGCCCGTGCGGCGAGAACATCGCGCCGTAGCGGTACAGCACGTGCAGCAACGGTGGCAGGAGGGCGTCGTGCAGCGCCCGGATCCACTCCGACGCTTCGAGCCCGCTGCGCTGCACCAGTGCCTCGGCGAACGAGTTCCCCGCCGAATCGACGTGCAGCAGCGCCGCCAGTGACACCGCCTGCTCGCCCGGGCGCAGGTACGGCTGGACCGGCTCGCGCCAGATCGCGCCCAACATCTCGGTGTACTGGTACGGCACGCCCGGCAGGGCCGCGTACGTCGGGTGCGCCACGCTGACGCCTGCCACCTCGCCCAGCAGGATCATCCCGGTCTCGCGCAGGAACGGGTCGGCGGCGACGGTGCCGGCCAGCCACTGCGTCAGTTCGGGGGCCGCGAGGGTACGTTCGCGCGGCAGGCCCCGGTACACCGAGGTGTTGAGGATCGAGACCGGAAGCTTGAGGTAGCGCCGTTCCGGGTGGTCGATGTCGGTGAGGGTGCGGATGGCCAGCTGGGCCCGGTAACGGGCGCTGCCCTCGCCGAGCGGCACCAGCGCGCCGCGGGCCAGGTCAACTGCATGCAACGGCACGATGCGGTTCGACCACTGCCACGGATGTACCGGCAGGTAGACGCATGTGTCCGGGTCGAGGCCGCCGAGCTGAGCGCGGGCGCGCAGCCGGTCGAGATCGGCGTCGCCCACCTGCTCGCGGACGACGTCGTGGTGGCCGAGGCCGTCGACCGACACGGCATCGGCGATCGCCGGGTCGGCTGCGAGCCAGTGCAGCCGGATGTCCGGGCCGGTCTCGGGTGCATACGCCAACAGGTCCTGCGCGCCGAAGCCGACTCGGCCCTTGTTCGCCACGATCCACGGATGCCCGCGCAGCTCGCTCTCGACGAGTACCGGGTCGAGGTCCACGAGCTCGCTCGCGGCTCGGGCCCGCGAGAGCTGCACGACGTCGGACAACAGAGTGGACGACACCTCACCAATGACGGCGGCGATGATCGACGCGTCGGCACCGGCGCGCTGGAGTACCAGCGACAGCAGGTCGGCGGCGTCCGGCAACGCACCGGCGCTCCAGCGCAGCGAGTCCGGATGCACCCGCCACCAGCCCATCGCGCGCGGGGTGGCGGTCGCGGTGAGCACACCGGTCCCCAGGTCCCACCGCAGCGTGCCGTCGTCGGCCACATCGGGGGTGATGATCTCTTCGTAGCTGAACTCGGTGAGCATCTTCGCGACGAGTTCGCGGTTGGCGGTGGACCACAGGTGTGGCGTCAGGGCGGTGCTGGCGGGGTCGGGCGAGGTCATGCCGGTTCCTCCACGGGCTGGGCGGATTCGGTCGAGAACGCGGTGCCGAACCGCTGGTAGACCGTGCGGTCCTGGACGGCGTAGGCGTCGCGGCCGGTGATCGCGTTGACGATGACGCTGTTGCGGTGTGCACCGAGACCGAGGTCGGGCGCGCCGACGCCGTGGGTGTGCAGCTCTGCGTTCTGCACGAACAACGTCGACGGGGTGCCGTCGGCGCGGCGGAGCCGGTAGTCGAGCGTGACGTCCGGCCTCCCGGCGTGATCGAGCGCGACGACGTCGTCGGGCAGGGGGAGCGGCGCCGGGACGTGCCCGGTGGCCAGCACGACGACGTCGGTGTCGCGGTGAAACGTCCGTCGTTCGTCGCGGTGCCGCCACGTCAGCCGCCAGCGCCGGCCGGGCCGGGGTGACGGCTCCATGCCCACCAGCTCGCAGCCGCCGGCGTAGGCCACCGGCGGGTCGGGCCGGTCGATGGTCGCCTCGTAGAGCAGGTCGAAGATCCGCCCGCTCGTCTCGGCGGACAAGCCCTTGTAGAGCAGGTCCTGCCCGGCGCGGATCTCGTCGCGTACCTGCGGGGCGAGGTGGTGGAAGTGCGCGATGTACTCCGGCGTGAAGTGCTCCAGCCCGAGCTTCGAGTACTCCATCGGCAGGAAGCCCCGGGCGCGAGTGAACCAGTCCAGCGCCATGCCGTCGTCCAGCCCGGTCTCCAGCAGGTCGGCGACGATCTCCCCGGCGCTTTGCCCGGCGCCGACGACCGTGACGGCGTCCGCGGTGACCGCCTTCTCCCGGTGGCTCAGATAGTGCGCGGAATGGAAGACGTTGTCGCCCAAGTGACCAGCCGCCACCTCCGGGACGTACGGCCGGCTGCCCACCCCGAACACCACGTGCCGCGCGCGGTAGCTCGCGGCGTCGCCGGCGGCGTCGCGTACCGTCACCGTCCACCCGCGCGGCCCGGCGGGAACGACGGATTCCACCCGGCGGCCGAACCGGCATGACGCCAGTTGCTCGGCCACCCAGCGGGCATACGCGTCGTACTCGCGGCGCGGGACGTGAAAGCGCTCGTAGAAATAGAACCGGTACAGGCGCCCGCGGTCATGCAGGTAGTTCAGGAACGAGTACCGGCTGGTGGGGTCGGCCAAGCTCACCAGGTCGGCGAGGAAGGGCACCTGCAGCGTGGCGCCGGGCAACATCAGGCCCGGGTGCCAGGCGAAGCCCGGCGCGGCCTCGAAGAACGCCGCCCGAACGTCGGTCACCGGATCCAGCAGGGCGGCCAAGCCCAGGTTGAACGGCCCGAGCCCGACGCCGACGACATCGAGTTCCCGCATCGTTTTCTCCTCCTCTCCCTGCGGTGATCATTGGCGCTATCTGGCTGCCCGGGGCACCACAACGCGCCAACGATCACCGGGTGTTGTGCTGGATGGCGGCACGATCGCCGGGCCAGCGGGCGTCGAACGCCGCCCGGGTGCACGCCATCAGCGCCGCCCGCTTGTCCGGTAGATCCACGTCGCCGAGATGGTCCAGGCCCAGGCGCCGGCAGAAGGCGAGCATGCGCGCGTTCGCGACGTCGGGCTCGCACACCGCGCGCGGGGCGTCGGTGAACAGGTAAGCCAGGACCGCCCGGGCCAGCAGTCGCGGCACCCCGGTACCGAGCAGCTCGACCGGCCCGACGGCCACGTGCCAGCCGACGTCGTCATCGTCGGCGTCGTAGGCCGCGGCGAGCGGGTCGTCGCTCACCCGGTACGTCTCGACGTAGCCGAACGCGACGCCGTCGGCGCTGACGATCCACGGCGTGAGGTGGGTGAGCCCGTCGAGGTAGCGGCGGATGTCGTCGAGGGAGTGGCCGAGTCGCCACCACGGGACGACGTGCGGGCGGTTCATCCAGTCATGCACCAGCTCGGCGTGCGCGCGGCTGGTGGCGGGAACGACGTCGATCCGCACCCGCGTCCCCGGTAGCTGCGCCGACCACGGCGCGCTCACGCCCGGCACCGCAGCGGGTTCGGCACGCTGACGTAGACGGACTGGGTGGCGATGTCGCCGACGAGTTCGTCCATGTCGTGCACGCGGGTGAGCAGGTTCGCCTTGCACGGCCACTGGTCGTCATCGAGGAGTCGATCGAGCAACGTGGCGGGGTATCGCCCGCCGCGGGCGCGCTCCGCGGTGAGGACTCGGCGCAGGTCGGCCAGGAGGACCGATTCGTCGACGCAGGGGCCGAGCGCGTTCACGACGCCGAGGGTGAGGTTGACGAACAGGTAGTAGACCAACCGCTCGTCGGCCAGCTTCTCGCCGAAGATCGACTCGCTCGCCTCACCGAGGCCGGGGATCACCGCGGTCAGGTCGGGGTGGGCGGCTTCACGGTGAAAGTAGCCCTGGCTGTCGCGGTACACGCCGCGCACCGGCCAGCCGTCCGACAGCTCGACGAGCGTGTTCTGTTGATGCGCTTCGAAGCACAGGCCGACGTCGAGATACAGCCGCACCAGCGAGCGCACGACCACGTCGCAGAACCGGGCGAACCAGTCGCGCGCCACGTCCGGCTCCGGGCGGTGCTCACGGGCGGCGATGGCGGCCACGATCGCGGCGAGGCGGCTGCGCCCGTCGTAGGGGTGGTCCTGGCACAGGGTGGTGAGCGCGCTGACGTCGCGGGGCCCGCCGGGCCTCCACCGGTTTTCACGCAACAGCACCGAGAAGCCGTCGTGGATGCGTTCTGCGGTGGCCACCGTCAGGTACGCGGGGTCTTGCACCAGGTGAAAGTGCGGGGCGACGGCCGCAGCTCGCCGGCCGATCGCGGTGCCGGCCAGACGGGCGGACTCCACCGCGCGGTCGAGCTCCTTCGGCAACGTCACTCGCATCGAGTTCGTCACCCGCAGGTGCAGCGAGAACTTCAGCTGCCACGGCGCCTCGGGGCGGTGCACGGTGCGGACGGAGGTCGTCGGGGCGTACGGCGATCCCCAGGGGCCGAGGTCGACGACGGCGCCGTCGTCGAACAGCGCGGCGGTGGCGGGATCGGCAGCCAGCCGGTCGGCTTCGAACGGGTGCGCCGGCAGCAGGACCCGACGCGCCCCGACGCCGCGCAGGGTGGCGTCGAGCGCGTGGCCGTCGGTGGCGGGGTCGTCGCGCAGCAGCTGCTCGGTCAACTGCGGTGCGGGGGTGCCGACGGCGCTGGCGTGGCGGACGATGTCGGTGTCGACGGCGAGCCAGCGCAGCGGGAACAGGCCGCCGAGTTCGGGGGCGTACTGCCGTCGTTGCGCCACGCTCATCTCGCCACGGCCCTTCGGCGTCGGGTGCGACAAGTGGCCCAGCAGCAGGGCCTGCTCGGACTCACCGAACGTCAGTGGCGCCGCGCTGAACAGGTGATCGACGTCGCTGTCGCGCTCGGTGAGGTACTCGCTCACGGCGGCCGCGCTGTCGAGCGCGCGCGTGAGCAGGGCGTCGGGGCGGCCAGGGCCGCGCGGGTGGTCGTTGAGGGCGTCGGTAAGCAACACGGTCAGCGCGGGCAGCCCGACCGGACGGGCGTCGGCACCGCTGACGTGCAGGTACACCGGCAGATCGAGGTCGTGCCGGAACGTCGCCGACCACCGGCGGATGCGGACCATGAGCTGGGCGTTCCATCGCGGCAGGGCGATCACGGCGTGGAGCCCGCTCGCGGACTGATCGACCGACCAACCGGGCACCTCACGAAGCCAGCAGGTCAACAGTGCGCGGCTGGTGGCGTCCTCGGCGGCCTGGTGCGGTGACCGGGTGCGCGGCGTCGTCTGGACGCTCATGCGGTGGTCCTTTCGCCTCGGCTCGGTGTGGGCAGGGCCCACGGGTGCGGGCGGCGCGACGGGGTGGCGATTCGCTCGGCCGCGGTGTCGGCGATGAGCAGCACCAGGGCCGCGACGTCGTCGTGGGTCGTGAGCGGATTGACGAACGTGAGTTTCAGCGCGACCCGACCGCGGTGGCGGGTCCGCCCGACGACGGCGCGACCGGTGGCGAGCAGGTGGCGTTGGACGTCGACGTTCAGCGCGTCCAGCTCGTCGTCGGATGCGCCGGGCGGGTGGCAGCGGAACAGCACGGTCACCGTCTGCGGTTCGCTGAGCAACTCGAGGCCGTCCTGAGCACGGATCACGTCGCCGGCCCGATGGGCCAAGGCGACGACGTGCTCGACCATCGCGCCCAGCCGGCGGCGCCCGGTCGTTCGCAGCGACACCAGGATTTTGAGCGCGTCGAAGCGGCGGGAGGTGTCGAGCGATCGGTCCACCAGGTCGAGCGCGGTGCCCGGCTCGGCGCGGTTGAGATAGTCGGCGGGCTCGCGGACCCCGGCCATCGTCTCGGCGTCGCGGACCAGCAACGCGCTGGCGCCGATCGGCTGCCACCACAGCTTGTGCAGGTCAGCGGTGACCGAATCGGCCTGCTCGATCCCGTCGAGCAGAGGCGTGAGCCGGTCGCTGAGGGCGAAGGCGGAGCCGACCGCGGCGTCGACGTGGAACCACATCGCGTAGGTGCGGGCGCGATCGGCGATGGCGTCGAGGGGGTCGACGGCGCCGGTGTCCGTGGTGCCCGCGGTGGCGACGATGGCGATCGGCGTGGTGCCCGCTCGGGTCAGCGTGTCCAGCGTCCGGTCGAGCGCGTCGACGTCCATCCGCCCGGTCTCGTCGACGGCGACGGCCACGACGGCGTCGCGACCCAACCCGAGGACGGCAGCTGCCTGCCGGATGCTGACGTGCGCGCCGCTCGAGGCGAGGATTCGCCAGCGCGCTGACCTGTCGGGCAGCCCCGCGAGGTTCGGCCCGCCTGCCGCGTGGTCGCGGGCGAGCAGCAGTCCGAGCAGGTTGGACGCGGTGCCGCCGGACGTGAGGACCCCGGTGGCGGTCTGCGGCAGGCCGAGGAGCCGGGTCAGCCTGGTGACCAGGTGGTCTTCGGCGTACGTCGCCGCCGGCGCCTGATCGAACGAGTCCATCGACTGGTTGGTGGCGGCGATGGCCAGCTCCGCGGCCGCGGCACTGATCAGCGTCGGCGGGTGCAGATGCGCAGCACACCACGGGTCGCTCACGCGGGCGCCACGGGCCAGGACGTCGCGGCCGAGACCGTCGAGCACCGCGGCGAGCGGGGCGCCGTCGTCGGGCAGCGGATCCCATCCGGCGATGGCCGAGCGGAGCTCGTCCGGCGAGCTGGGCGGAAACGGCCCGCGATCGTCGGTGGCGGTGACGACGTCGATCATGGCCGCAGTGGCCGCGCGTAAGGTCTCGTGCGAGGCGGCGCTGCCGTCGAGGAACAGCGCCCGAGACGGGGCGGCGCTCATCGGATGGTCGCCCGCAGGGCTGCGCCGAATGCGTCGACCACCTGATCGGCCTCGTCGGCGGTGATGATCAGCGGCGGCAGGAACCGCACGACGGCGTCGTCGGTGCCACCAACCTCGACGATCACGCCGCGGGAGAGCATCTCGCGCTGGACGGTGGCCGCGAGTTGCCCGTCGGGCACGGGAACGCCGGTGGAGTCGTGCCGCCCGGGGGCGACGAGTTCGACGCCGAGCATCAGGCCCCGGCCGCGGATGTCGCCCACGCGTGGGTCGTCGCCGCTCACCGATTCCAGCCCCTTGAGCATGCGGTCGCCGACTTCGGCGGCGTGTTCGGCCAGCCCGGCCCGCACCACTTCGCGGATCGTCGCGGCACCCGCGGCCAGTGCCGGGGCCGAGCCGCGGAAGATGCCGGCGTGTGCCCCGGGCTTCCAGCTGTCGTGGTGGTCGCGGTGCACGATGACGGCCAGCGGCAGCCCACCGCCGATCGCCTTGGACAGCACCATGACGTCGGGCTCCAGCCCTGCGTGCGTGCTGGCCCACAGCGCGCCCGTACGGCCGAGCCCGGTCTGCACCTCGTCGGCGATCAGCATCGCGCCGGTCGACCGCGTGGTGCGTCGCAGCGCCGCGCCGAAGCTGGTCGGCATCGGGTTGACGCCGCCCTCGCCCTGAACCGGCTCGACGATGACGGCTGCCGGAGCGGGGATGCCGCTGTGGTCGTCGGTCAGCGCCCATTCGACCAGGCGGGTGGCGCTGGATCCGCCGTCGGAGCCGAACGGTGAGCGGTACGTCGTCGGGAACGGCAGGTGATGGACGTCGGCGAGGAGCGGGCCCAGCGGTTCCTTGGCTGACCGGCGACCGGTCAGGGCCAGCGTTGCCTGGGTCATGCCGTGGTACGCGCCGCCGAAAGCGAGAACGCCCGAGCGTGCGGTGGCCGTGCGGGCGAACTTGACCGCGGCCTCGACGGCGTCGGCGCCGGTGGGACCGCAGAACAGGATCCGTCCCTGGCGCAGATGTTCGGGCAGGACGTCGAAGAGCGCGTCGATGAAGCGATCCCGGACGGGGGTCGGTAGATCGAGCGTGGACAGCGGCGTGCCGTCGTCAAGCACGCGGCGAATCGCTTCGTCGACCACGGGGTGGTGGTGGCCGAGGGCGAGCGCGCCGGCACCGGCGAGGCAGTCAAGGTAGGTGTTGCCGTGGCGATCCCGCACCGTCGTCCCCGCACCGTGGACCAGTTCGACCGGCAGCCGTCTGGCGTAGGAGCGGGCTGAGGACTCGCGGTGTCGTTGGCGGTCGAGCAGGCTGGATGGGGCCACAGGGTTCCCTTCACGAGAAAGATCGGCTAAACAAGGTTTGCCTAACCTAACTCGTGACGCAAGGGAGATCGCTCGATTGACGGTGAGTGTCGTGAATCACATCAGCGGTCGGTCAGCCGACCCATAGCCGGACCGGTGACGATGCGCCGATGCAGGTGGCTTCGCGATGGTTGGGTCAAGCGCGGTTTCCGCGCCCCAAGTGTTCGCGCCGCGGGGTCAGGACCCGCTGTCCGCAGCGACGATGTTGTGGTTGAGGTGGAACAGGTTGGCCGGGTCGTAACGGCGTTTGACGTCGACGAGCCGGTCCCAGGTGGCGCCGGGGTAGGCCGCGCGGATGCGGGCCGCGCCGTCATCGTCGAGGAAGTTGACGTAGGCGCCGTCAGCACCGTTGTGCAGGGCCGTGGCGAGGTCGGTGGCCCACTTCGCGCGCTCGGGCCGGTCGGCCGGGCTGTCGTAGAACGTCGCGACGTTGACCATGAAGGGTCGGCCGCGGTGTGCGTAGGCGGTGGCGTCGGCCGGGACGCGGTCGATGGCTCCGCCGAGGGGACGGATCTGGACCGCTCGCATCGCGGCCGTGGAAGCCGTGAGGCCGTCGAGGATGGTGCCGATGGCGGTGTCATCGATGGTGTCGGCGTAACCCGTGCGAGTGATGGCCGTCGGGTGGAAGCCCTCCTCGGCCGGCGGGTACATCTCGGGGTAGGTGATGGGCCGGACCATGTCGGCAAGCGGCGTCGCCAACGACCGGAACGGCGCTAGCGCCTGTTCGCCGTCCGAGGCGTTGCCGGCGTAACAGAACAACGCGAGGACGACGAGCTTGCCGTGGTGCTCTTCCGGGATGAAGGGCATCGGGAGCGCCGTCATCACGTTGGCGATCACCGACAGCTCTTCCGGCGCAGTGGTGGCGGCCGCGAGCAGACCGTCGATGACCTCAGGCGTGGCCGGCAGCACGAGCATGCCGCCGACCGCGGACGGCACGTCGTGCAGGCGATAGGTGAAGCGGGTGACCACGCCGAAGTTTCCGCCGCCGCCGCGGATCGCCCAGAACAGGTCGGGGTGGTTTTCGGAGTCGACGTCGAGGATGCGCCCGTCAGCCGTGACGACTTCGGCCGACAGCACGTCGTCGATGGTCAGGCCGAACCGGCGGGACAAGAACCCCACCCCACCGCCGGTGGTGATGCCGCCGATGCCGACGGTGCCGGCGTCGCCGAAGCCGGTGGCCAAGCCGTACTTGCCCGCAGCCGTGGTGTATTCACCGGCGGTCAGGCCTGTCTCGGCTCGCGCCGTCCGGGCTTCGGGGTCGATCTCGAGACTGCGCATGGCGGACAGATCGATCGTGATGCCGCCATCGCTCACGCCGTGCCCGGACGAGCTGTGCCCGCCGCTGCGAACGGCCAGCTCAGCGCCGCTGTCCGCGGCAGCCTCGACCACTCGTGCGACGTCGGTCGCATTCGTGGGCCGGAAGACGACCGTCGGGTGGTGGTCGAAACCACCGACGTACACGGTGCGGGCAGCGTCGTAGCCGGGGATCGCCGGGCGTGATGATCTGACCGTTGAACCTGTCGCGGAAGCGCGGAGTGACGATGTTGTGGAGGGCGCTCGACGTCATGCGATGTTCTCCTGTGGTGACCACTGGTAGCGCGAATTGACCACTTCGCCCCACAGTAGGGCCGGATGAGCGCGGTGGGCCGGTTGGGTGCGGAGTCGTGCAATCGGGCCGCCGCGACGGTGCCTGATACTGGGAGACGCTCACCGGTCCGTGGTTGCCGCGCCTCTGCGAGCGGCTGAGTCGACGATTCGCTGCAGAGCATCTAGGTGCGAGCGGAGTGCCTGGTCACCGGTCTCGGTCAAGGACAGCCACGTCTTCGTACGACGCCCCGCTCGTTCCTTGTCGATGACGACGTACTCGACATCTTCCAAGTGCGTGAGCTGCTTCGACAGCGCTGAGTCGCTGATCGCGATGGTGTCACGGACCGTGGCGAAATCAGCCCGCTCCACCTCGGCCAGCGCGGCAACGATCGACAACCGGATCGGAGACTCGAGCACCGGATCGAGGTCGTGGCGCGGATGCGAGCTCATGCCGGGGCCCCCGTGTCGCCGCCAGTGTCGCTGCATCGGGCGCATTGGCGTGCCGCCATGAGTAGCGGTACGGCCGTAGCGGCAGCTCCGACGACCCAGAACCACAGGCTTTCGATCTTGTCTCCGGATCCGCAGGCGATGACGATGGCGTACACGACGGCCCAGCCGAAAGTGCCGCGGCGGACCTGGGCTGTGGAGCCCATGCCGACGGATCCCCATCGACGGGACCACAGCACGCCGACCACGACGACGACTGCCCACACCGCCATCGAGGCGATCAGCCACATGGTGTCCAGCAGGCCGATGCCCAGCACGAGTGCGGCTGACGAAACCGCCCACACCACCAGGTAGATCTGGGTTCGTCGCGTGCTGGCGGTTCTCATCCTCGACGTGACGCTGTCGGCACGGGCGAGTTGTTCAGCAGCCCAAGCGTGTTCTTCGTTGGAATCCATACTCCATAGTGGCATGCACTTGCCATCTAGGCAAGTGTATGCGAGGCGGGCAAGCTATTGTTTGTTGATCAGGTCTCCGGCTCCGGAAGTCGGCTGTGCGCGTGGCGTCGGCCACGGGGTCTCGCAACGGTGGCAGTCGTCAGTAGCCGGTGATCTCGGTCCCACAGCGCGGACACGTGGTGGGAGGCTCGGTGGGTACGAACCGGCCGCACTCTGGGCACACTCCGGCCAGCCAGCACGCCGGGTCGCCGCCCTCGTCGTAGTCGGCGGACCGATCGGATTCGGAGCTCATGATGCCTCCCGCAGCAGTTCGGCCAGCACCGCGGCCTGGCTGTGGTCGACGTCGCGGGTCGCCGTGAGCAGCGTGAGCGGTCCGGCTGCGGCGATGCTGCGCAGCCGGTCCAGGGCCTCCCGGGCGTCGGCGTGGTCGAGTTCGGCGCGGTAGCGACGCCGGAACTCGGTGAACTTTCCCGGGTCGTGCCCGAACCACTTGCGAAGCTCGGCCGACGGGGCGACGTCCTTGAGCCACTCGTCCATGTCCAGGTCGTCCTTGCGAACACCGCGCGGCCATACGCGGTCGACCAGCACGCGGGTGCCGTCTTGGCCGTCGGGTTCGTCATAGACACGGCGGACCCGGATCGTGCGCTGAGCCATCGTCGTCACCTCCGCCGCGCGAGTGCGCTGCCCCCATTGTCGGCACTCGGTTGGGAGAGGTCCACGCTGCCCGGATACTCTAGCCAGGGCGTGGCGGACGTGAGCGCTTCAGCATTGACGCGAGGCGCAGCGGCCGCGACGTCGGGAACTGGTCGCTTTCCGGGGCCAGCCGTTGCTCGCGGCTGGTGATCGGACGGCCGGCCAGTCCGGGCCTCTAGCTCAATCGGCAGAGCAGCGGACTTTTAATCCGCGGGTTCGGGGTTCGATCCCCCGGGGGCCCACTCGCTTGACCGGCAAGGTTGCCTTGCATGAAACGGACGGTTGGCGTCGCGTCTGGCCGTGTTCGCGGCTCTACTGGTGCTCACCATGCTGCTCGACATCGCCGTCGTCACGGGCCCGCTAGCCATCATGGGCCTGGCCTGGGAGAAGACGCATGGCTGGTTCAAGAAATGGGTCTCAGTGGTCATCGCGCTGATCTTCACGAAGCTGGCCGTGATGCAACAAGTCGATAATGCTCGGTCGTGGACCACCGCCAGGCGTTGAGCTGCGGGTCGCTATCAACGTGGTGCGTCGTCGTCTCGGCGATGAGTTCCGCGAGCCCGCGGATTCTGAACTGTCGGCCGGCGTAACCTCGCCACCGGTGTCCTGGGGTCCGCGGCCTGCTGCGGTGTGAGTTCTTCGGCGTCGGCCTGCACTTGGATCGGCGTGCCGTGCTCGTCGGTGCCGCTGACCATGAGCACCGGGCTGCCTGCCATCCGCTGATACCCCGCGAAGACGTCCGAGGGGACGCCGAAGCCTGACACGTGGCCAATGTGGCGGGGGCCGTTGGCGTAAGGCCACGCCACCGCCGTCAACACTGGGGTGCTCGTGGCCCTAGCCTACGGAGTGAGTCCAAGCGGATTGAGCGGAGGCGAGCATGTCGGCGACGAAGCTCCTGGTACTCGGTATCGTGCACCTCTCCGGCGGCGCGCATGGCTACCAGGTGCGGTCCGAACTGCAGAGCTGGCGT
>NZ_DAHVSH010000073.1:0-2661 GCF_027324685.1 Haloactinopolyspora sp. | reverse complement strand
CACCGAGGTGACCGTGGTCCGGGTCAGCCATCCGATCGCCGCGGACACCGCGACCATCCCCAGGAACACCACCAGCAGCGCGTACCCCAGCCGGTTACGTCCCGAGCTGAGGACTTCATGCGCGACGACCGCGGTGAACGGGCCTCGTGCGCGCTGATCCGGGCGCGCACGCTGCGTGACCTCGACCGTCGGCTCGTTCACGCCGCGGCCGTCGCGTCGATGTGCAGGTAGATGTCTTCCAGGGACTCCTGGTCTGGGAAGGCCGCGCTCGTGTCGGCCATGGACGCGTGGTAGGCCAGCCGACCGCTGCGCAGGATCGCGATGCTGGTGCAGGTCCGTGTCACCTCCGCCAGCAGGTGCGTGTTCATGAAGATCGTCATACCCAGGTCCCGGTTCAGGCCCACGATGATCTCCCGCAAGCTCCGAACACCCTGCGGATCCAGTCCTGAGGTCGGTTCGTCCAGGAACAGGACGGAAGGCTGGTGGACGATCGCCTGGGCGATTCCCACCCGCTGCCGCATGCCTTTGCTGAAGGTGCCCACGCGCCGGTCCTTGTGCGCGGCGAAGTCGAGGTACTCCAGCACTTCTCCGATCCGCCGGTCCGGCCGTCGAAGCCCGGACAATCGGGCGAAGTACCGAAGGTTCTCCATGACCGTAAGGTTGTCGTAGAAGGACACGTTCTCCGGCAGGTACCCGATGATCCGTCGCACCCCGTCAGCGTCGCGAGCGACGTCCAGCCCGGCGATCTGCACGGTTCCCGAGGTGGGCCCCAGCAGCGTGGTCAACAGGTTCACGGTGGTGGTCTTGCCCGCACCGTTGTGCCCGAGCAGCCCGAAGATCTCGCCGGCAGGAACACTGAGATCCAGCTGCTGCAGCGCCGGTCGCTCACCGAAGAACTTGCTCAGACCCCGCGTGGTGATCGCAGCCTCAGTCATGGACGCGACCTTAGGGATGGCCCGATGGGAAGAACGTGAGAGACGTCAGCCGTTCCACAGGCGTCGGAGCATCTCCAGCGTGGCGCCCGGTCCCGCGGGCGATCTGGGTCGCGTCGGCGGCGCGGTCAACGAAGTCACGGGCGGCCGTGCAGGTTCACCCGTCGAAGTCCGCCAGGAGGTCCCCCCGCCGCTCGGTGTTGGCCGGGCTCATCCACCCGCGCGGCGGCCCCGCCACATCAGCGAAGGCTCGCGTGGCTTGCGGCGACCGGCCGCGCTCGGCGTCGTTGGTCGACCGGTCGAGCAACGACGCATCCGGCGCATTGGTTCTGGCACCTCGCCGGACGCCAACCGGCATGGCGAAGACCACCGAGCCTGTCGGCGACGGGCTGGAACTGACCCTGTGGCGCGGGGTGGTTTCGAGTCGTCGTCGCAACACGTCCTTGAGAATCGGGGTTCGTGTTGGCGTCGTCTCGTCGTGTTGCGAAGGGTCCTGGTCGTCGTCGGCAGTCGGCGAAGCAGGCGCAGTTCTTCCGTCTGCTGGCCCGCGGGTGGACGGCAGCCGCCGCTCGGCGGGAGGTGGGCATTTCCCGGTCCACGAGCCGCAACTGGCGCAACGGGTTCAAGGTCTACCGCGACGGCGAGGTCATCGGGTTCGTCCCTCCAGTGGATCCGCTGACGGCCTCGCCGATCAGTTCCCGGTTCTTGTCGCAGCACGAGCGGATCGAGATCGCCGATCTGCACCGCGCCGGCAAGAGCGTGCGCGCGATCGCCGCCGAGCTGGGCCGGTCCCCATCGACAGTCAGCCGTGAGCTGCGTCGCAACGGCCGCCGCGACGGTCAGTACCGGCCGTTCGAGGCCCACCACAAGGCGGCGATGCGTCGGCGCCGCCCACGCGCGCCTCGGTGGACGACGACCCCAACTCTTGAGGCGTTTCTCCGAGAGCACCTGCGGCAGCGTTGGAGTCCGCAGCAGATCAGCCGCGAGTTGGGCCACCGGTTCCCCAACGACCGGCAGATGCACCTGTGCCCGGAGTCGATCTACCAGGCGATCTACCGGCCCGGCAGTCCGCTGACCAGGCCTCCGATCACACGCCACCCGGCCCGCTCGCCGCTGCGCACTGGACGTGACCACCGTCGGGCGCACCGACGTCTCGAGCAGCGCCAGCACCGCTTCACCGCGCCTGGGCTGAGCATCCACGAGCGGCCCTTCCCACCCGAGGACCGATCCCATGTCGGCGCCTGGGAAGGCGACCTGATCGTCGGCCCCGGGCACCGGTCCGCGATCGGCACCCTGGTCGAGCGCCACACCCGGTTCGTCAAGCTCATCCACCTACCCGGGCAGGACTCACGCGCGCTGCGCGACGCGCTCATCGACGACCTCGCCGGCCTGCCGGCGCAGCTGCGCACGTCGATCACCTGGGACCAGGGCACCGAGATGTCCCGCCACCGGGACATCACCGCCGCCCTGGGCACGAAGATCTACTTCGCCGACGCGCACTCGCCCTGGCAGCGCGGCAGCAACGAGAACACCAACGGGCTGCTACGCCAGTACTTCCCGAAGGGCACCGACCTGTCGCGGCACACCCCGGCCGACCTGAGGGCCGTCGCCGACGAACTCAACGCACGCCCCAGAGCAGTCCTCGGACACCAACCACCGGCCGCTCTCTTCGCCACGCTGCTAGCGTCGGCAAACCACCCACCGTTGCGATGACCACTGGAGACCACCC
>NZ_DAHVSH010000061.1:0-17523 GCF_027324685.1 Haloactinopolyspora sp. | reverse complement strand
CGGATCCTGCTGGTCGGGCCGTGGCGCGCCGGCTCGTCCAGCGGCGGATGCTGCAGCGCTGAACCGGCCGGCATCGGCGGCGAGCACGCCCACCGGCCTCCCGCCGAGGCGGATCGCCGCGAGGGCGACGCGGCCGGCGTCGTCCGGGCGTTGCGGTCGTCCGCCGGACCGGCCGTCGACGTCCAGCTCGTCGACCCGCGAAACACGCTCTACCTGCTTCCGGTGGTCTATCGCGATGCCCGAACCGCGGGTGTGAGCATGGTCCGTGCGGCGGTGACGGCGATACGCGCGACGACGCCGTGGACGTTGGTGGTGGACGGCAGGATCGTCAGCCGGGGGGACATGCTGGACCCGGTCGGGGCGGAACGGCGCTGTTCACCGCTCCTGGCGTGAAGATCGCTCAAAGCGGACCGATACAGTCGAGCCCGTGACGGAGGAGCCGCAGGAGTCGGTCGACCCCATCCTCGAGGAGCACGACCACCGGTCTGGCATTTGGCGAACTGGCCCGATCTGGATGGCCAGTGACCGCCGCCTGGCCAAATTCGTCGCGCGACCGATCGCGTCCTTCCTCCGGGTGGAGGTCGCCGGAGGGGTCGTGCTGCTGGCTGCGGCCGTCATCGCCCTGGTGTGGGCGAACTCACCGTTCGCTGATTCCTACCAGCAACTGTTCGAGACCGAGATCACCCTGCGCATCGGCTCGTTCGAGCTGGCCGAAGATCTGCGGCACTGGATCAACGACGCCTTGATGGTGATCTTCTTCTTCGTCGTCGGTCTCGAGATCAAATACGAGATGGTCGCGGGTGAACTGCGGGATCCTCGGGCGGCGGCGGTCCCGATCATCGCTGCATTCGGCGGCATGGCCGTTCCGGCTGCCATCTACTTGGCGTTCAACAGCGGTGGCGCCGGCGCCGACGGGTGGGGCATCCCGATGGCCACCGACATCGCATTCGCCCTGGGGGTGCTGGCCGTGCTGGGGCGGCGGATACCGGCGCCGGCCAGGGTGTTCCTGCTGACACTGGCGATCGTCGACGACATCGGTGCCATTGCCGTCATCGCCATCTTCTACACCGCTGACCTGCAGCTGCACTGGCTGGCGCTGGCGGCGGCCGGGGTCGCGGCCGTGGTGATCCTGCGCCGCATGCGGGTGTGGTCGCTCTACGTCTACATCATCCTCGGCGTGTTCGTGTGGTTCGCGATGTTCCAGTCCGGCGTGCACGCCACCATCGCCGGCGTGATCATGGGCCTGTTGACGCCGGCCAAGCCGCTACTCGACGAATCTCAGGCCCGTGCGTACGCGCGCGAATCAGCCGCCGACGAACTGACCGCCACGGAGGTACGCCGCTACCGGTTCCTGCTCGGTGAATCCGTTTCGGTCGCTGAGCGGATGGAACGGACGCTGCATCCGTGGAGCAGCTACGTGATTCTGCCCATCTTCGCGTTGGGCAATGCCGGCGTCTATCTGGGCGGTGGTGTACTCGGCGAGGCGCTCGGGTCGTCGGTCACGCTCGGAGTCGCCACCGGCCTGGTGGTCGGCAAGATCGTGGGCATCACCGTCACGTCGTGGCTCGCCGTTCGACTCAAGCTCGGCCGGCTGCCCACCGACACCGGGTGGCCGATGATGGTCGGCCTGTCCGCGGTTGCCGGTGTCGGATTCACGGTGTCGCTCTTCGTCACCGGGCTCGCCTTCGGCGACGACAGCATGTTCGCGGCCGATGCGAAGGTCGGCGTGCTGGGCGGGTCGGTGATCGCGGCGGTGCTGGGTGCGGTCGTCCTGGTCGTAGCCGCACGGCGGCGGGACTTGCACGTGCGTGGCGACAGCGGCGCAGGGGTTTCGAGTCAGCCGTCGGAGCACTCCGCGTGAACCGCTTCGCGCTGCGGGCCGTCGCGGCCCTCGTACTGTCGGTGGCCGTCGCTGCGTGTGGAGCCGACGGCGCCGGTGGCGACGACGCGGAGGAAAGCCCGTCGAGTGAGCCGACCGAGACCCGCCTCGCGTGCGACGCGCCGTGCTACGGCGACGCCGCCACCCTCGGCTCCGTGTCCGCCGATACCGCCATCGAGGTCAGCGGGATCGCGGCGAGCGTGCGCACACCTGGTGCCTATTACGTCGTCAGCGACGAGGCCGGGACGTCGCAGGTCGCCGTCGTCCAGGCCGACGGCGAGCTCGTCGGGCGTATCGAGGTGGCGGGTATGGACGCCGCCAACGCCGAGGCGCTGGAGGTGGGGCCGTGCGGCGACGCGCCGGACGAATCGTGCCTCTACGTGGGCGACATCGGCGACCACGTCGGACGCGATGATGTCGTGATCTACCGGCTCCGAGAGCCGGCTGTCGACACCGTCGATCCGGTCCCGGCCGACGCGCTGCGCTACACCTACGCCGACGGGCCGACCGATGCCGAGGCGCTCATGGTCGACGACGAGGGCCGCCCGCTGATCGTCAGCAAGGGCGAGACCGCTCGGCTCTACCACGGGCCGGCGAGCGGGGGCGTCTTCGAGCGCGTCGGCGAGATCGATCTCCCCGAGCCCGAGAACGGGCTGTTCGCCGACGTGGTCGGCAACGTCGTCACCGGCGCGTCCACGGCGTCCGGGCGGGTCCTGCTGCGCACGTACGACGAGGTTCTTGAGTACCGAGCCGAGGACGACGAAGGCGCCGACCTGACACAGTTCCCCCGCTGGTCGTGGTGGCGAGTGCCTGCGGGACTCCTGGTGCAGGCCGAGGCGATCACCTACCGCGTCGACGAATGCGGCTACCTGACGGTCTCTGAACTGACCGGAGCGATCGCCGGGGTGCCCTGCGCGGGGAACGTTCCCACATCGTCGTAACGTAGGCCCGAGCGCACCGCCCGACGTCGACTTCGCAGGAGCGAACCCCCATGCACGACAATCGCGCCCTCATCGAGAAGCGCCTGAACCGTGTCCTCAACCAACGACTCAAGCCCGCTGTGCACCGCAGCGTCGCCCCGGTCCGGCTGTCCGTGTGGCATGTGGACGGTGGACAGGGCGAACCCGTCCCACCGTCGGAGGCGTTGCCCGGCGGGCCCGCCGTCGCCGAAGGGCGCTACCAGCCCGCCGACGTGGGGCTGCGATGGGGACCGGCCTGGGGCACGTCGTGGTTTCACGTCGAAGCCTCGGTACCCGCGGAGGCGGCAGGTCGGCGCGTGGAGCTGTTCGTCGACCTCGGCTGGGAGAACCGCTTCGCCGGGTTCCAAGCCGAAGGGCTGGTGTACCGCCCGGACGGCTCGGTGGTGAAGGGTCTCAACCCCCGCAACCTCTGGGTGCCGATCGCCGACCCGGCGACCGGCGGCGAGACCGTCGACCTTTACATCGAAGCCGCGGCGAACCCGAAGGTCGACCACGGTGACACCCCGTTCGCCGCGACGCCGCTGGGCGAGAAGTCCACGGCCGGCACCGCCCCGATCTACCGCGTCAACCGGGTAGACGTCAGCGTGTTCGAGCAGGACGTGTGGGAGCTGTGGCAAGACCTCGAAGCGCTCGGCGGGCTGATGCTCGAACTTCCGGACGGTGAGCCGCGGCGCTGGCAGATTGCGCAGGCGATCGAACGCTCCCTCGACGCGCTGGACCTGCAGGACCTGGCCGGTTCGGCGGCGGCTGCACGAGAGCCGCTCCAGCCGGCGCTGGGCAAGCCGGCCAACGCCAGCGCGCACCGGATCTCTGCGATCGGGCACGCCCACATCGACTCCGCCTGGCTCTGGCCGGTGCGCGAGACCGTACGCAAGGTGGCGCGGACGACCTCCAACGTGGTGCAGCTGCTCGACGAGCACCCCGACATGGTGTACGCGATGTCGTCGGCGCAGCAGTACGAGTGGATCGAGCAGCACCGTCCCGAAGTGTTCAAGCGGGTCGCCGAGCACGTCGCCGGCGGCCGATTCGTGCCGGTCGGCGGTATGTGGGTGGAGTCTGACACCAACATGCCGGGGTCGGAGGCGATGGCGCGGCAGTTCGTCTACGGCAAGCGCTACTTCCTCGAGCGATTCGGCATCGAGACCGAGGAGGTGTGGCTGCCGGACTCGTTCGGGTACTCCGCCGCGCTGCCCCAGTTGGTCAAGCTGTCACGGTCGCGATGGTTCCTGACGCAGAAGATCTCCTGGAACAAGACCAACCCGTTCCCGCACCACACGTTCTGGTGGGAGGGCATCGACGGCACCAGGGTGTTCACGCACTTCCCGCCGATCGACACCTACAACTCCGACCTGTCCGGTCGTGAGCTCGCCCACGCGGTACGCAACTTCCGGGACAAAGGCGCGGCAACGCGGTCACTGGCGCCGTTCGGCTGGGGCGACGGTGGCGGCGGTCCGACGCGCGAGATGATCGCGCAGGCTCACCGCACCGCCGACCTCGAGGGTTCGCCGCGGGTCGCCATCGAGAGCCCGGCGGCGTTCTTCACGGCGGCCGAGGACGAGTACGCCGCCGCGGCACCAGTGTGGGCTGGTGAGCTGTATCTCGAGATCCACCGTGCCACGTACACGTCGCAAGCCAAGACCAAGCAGGGCAACCGGCGCAGTGAGCATCTGCTGCACGAGGCGGAGCTGTGGTCCGCGGCCGCGGCGGTTCACGGCCTGGTCGACTACCCGTACGACGACCTGGAACGGATCTGGAAGCTGGTCCTGCTCAACCAGTTCCACGACATCCTGCCCGGCTCGTCCATCGCGTGGGTGCATCGGGAAGCTCGCGACGCCTATGCGAGCGTGACCGCCGAACTCGAGACGATCGTCGAGACCGCCCAGAACGCCCTGGCCCGGGCATCGTCGGCCGATGGCGGCAGCGACACGGTGGTGTTCAACGCTGCGCCCCACGAGCGCCACGGTGTCCCGGCGTTCGGCGCGGGGGTCGCAGCCGCGGCCGAGCCGGTGCGGTGCGCGCCGGTGGATGACGGGTACGTGCTGGACAACGGCGTGCTACGGGTCGTCGTGGACGAGCGCGGACTGCTGACATCGGTGTTCGACGTGGGCGCGGACCGGGAGGTTCTCGCGTCCGGTTCCGTGGGCAACCTGCTGCAACTGCATCCGGACCTGCCGAACGAGTGGGACGCCTGGGACGTCGACGAGTTCTACCGCAACACCGTCGTCGACCTCGTCGACGTGGACGAGTTGAGCCTGGTGGCCGACGGCTCGTCCGGAATCGCCACCGTCCGCGTGGCGCGCAGCTTCGGCGCGTCGACGGTCGTGCAGCACATCAGCCTGTCCGCGGGCGCCCGGCGCGTCGACATCAGCACCGACGTCGACTGGCACGAACGCGAGAAGTTCCTCAAGGCCGCCTTCGGCCTCGACATCCGAGCCGGCCAGGCGGCGTACGAGACGCAGTTCGGACACCACTACCGCCCGACTCACGAGAACACCTCGTGGGACGCCGCCAAGTTCGAGGTGTGCGCACACCGGTTCGTTCACCTCGAGGAGCCGGGCTATGGCATCGCGCTGGTGAACGACTCCACCTACGGCCACGACGTCCGGCGGGCGGTGACACCGGGCGGCGACACGACGACGACCGTGCGGTTGTCGCTGCTCCGCGCGCCGCGGTTCCCCGACCCCGAGACCGACCAGGGTGCGCACACGCTGCGCTACGCGTTGGTGCCGGGAGCCGGCATCGACGACGCCGTCCGTGAGGGCTACGCCATCAACCTGCCCGAGCGCGTCACCGGCGGTGCAGCAGTCGAGCCCCTGGTGACGGTGAACGGCGACGGCGTCGTCGTCTCAGCGGTCAAGTTGGCCGACGACCGCACCGGCGACGTCGTGGTCCGCCTGTACGAGGCCCGCGGCGGCCGGGCGACGGCGACGTTGACCGCAGCCTTCGACGTCACGGCGGTGGAGGAGACGGATCTGCTGGAGCGCCCGTTCGAACGCGATGCGCTGCAGGGCGTAGACGAGGGGCAGGTGTCGCTGCGGCTGCGCCCGTTCCAGATCGTGACGCTGCGGTTGCGGCGCTGACGGCGCTGACGTCCGGAACGCGCTGGCCAGGAGCCGAGCGGGTCAGGGGCCGAGCTGCTTGCGGCCCCTGGCTCGCAACCGGCGCCGCTGCGACGGGTCGAGCATCAGATAGCCGGCCACGGGGATGCCCACCACGATGAGGACAAAGACCCAGAAGGGCAGCAGCCACAAGGCGATGAGTGCCGCCGCGGCTCCGCCGATGATGACTTTGTTGTTCATGTCCGTTCCTCTCCTGGGTGCCTTTCACGTCCATTGTCCTCCTTGACGCGCCGTGGTGCCTCCACCCACGGGTGGGAGCGTCCCTTACGGGGGCTCACCAGGCGGACCAGGCTTCGCGCTGTCGGTGCGGCGCGGTAACGTCTGGCCTCGATGAAGGTCGTCGTGGTAAATGAGACCCGGGAGCACGAGCGCCGGGTGGCGCTGGTTCCTGAGCTCGTCGGCCGGTTGACCGGTGCGGGGCTCGAGGTCGTGGTCGAGTCCGGCGCCGGCCGGGCAGCCCGCTTCCCGGACAGCGCGTACGAAGACGCCGGTGCCCGCATCGCGAGCACGGACGTCCTTGACGGCGCCGACGTCGTCCTGTCGGTTCAGCCGCTCGAGCCCAGCCGGATGGCACAGCTGAGCAACGGTGCCATGACCGTGTCCTTCTTGCCCGCCACCCAGGAGCTCGACGTCGTCCGCGCCGCGCGCGACGCGTCGGTCACCTCGTTCTCCGTCGAGCTGGTGCCACGTATCTCTCGCGCTCAGTCCATGGATGCACTGACGTCGCAGGCGCTGGTGGCCGGTTACCGTGCCGTGCTGATCGCGGCCGAACGCCTGCCCCGGTTCTTCCCGCTGTCCATGACGGCCGCGGGCACGGTACCGCCGGCAGAGGTGCTCGTCCTCGGTGCCGGTGTCGCCGGACTGCAGGCCATCGCCACCGCGCGCCGGCTCGGCGCCCGAGTCGCGGCGTACGACGTGCGCGCCGCGGCAGCCGAAGAAATCCGCAGTCTCGGTGCGCAGTTCGTCGACCTCGAGCTGCCCAGTCTGGAAGGATCCGGCGGCTACGCACGCGAGATGACCGAAGAACGCGCCCAGCTGCAGCGCGATCTGCTCGCCCCCCACGTGTCCGCCTCCGACGTCGTCATCACCACGGCTGCTGTGCCCGGGCGCGCCGCGCCGCTGCTGGTGGAGCGCGCCGCCGTCGAGGCGATGCGGCCCGGCAGCGTGGTCGTCGACCTCGCTGCCGAGTCCGGCGGCAATGTCGAGGGCAGCCAGCCCGGCCTCGAGCACGAGGTCGGCGAGGCGCTGTTGATCGGTGGGCGCAACGTGCCGAGTCAGCTTCCCGTCCATGCCAGCCGCCTCTACGCGGCCAATCTCGTGAACCTGCTGTTGCTGATGACCTCCGACGGCAAGGTGACGCCGGACTTCGACGACGAGATCGTCGACGCCGCATGCGTCACCCACGACGGCACCGTCCGGCTCGAGACGGTGCGCGAAGCGTTGGGAGAGGGGAGCTGATGGATCCGTCCATCGCACTGCTGACGATCTTCGTCCTCGCCGTCTTCACCGGGTACGAGGTCGTGTCCAAGGTGTCGTCGACCCTGCACACGCCTCTGATGTCCGGCGCCAACGCCATTCACGGCATCATCCTGGTCGGTGCGGTCATCGTCGCTGGCCAGGCCGACGGCGCGGGTGAGCTGATCGTCGGGCTGGTCGCCGTCGTCCTGGCCACGCTGAATCTCGTTGGTGGCTTCGTGGTGACCGACCGGATGCTCGAGATGTTCCGGGCGAAGAAGGCCCCGCAGCAGGTCGAAGCGGGAGGCGCCGAGTGATCCCCGTCTGGGCGCAACTGACGTATCTCGGCGCCGCGGCGTGCTTCGTGCTCGCTTTGAAGGGGCTGTCGTCGCCGCGCACCGCCCGGGCGGGCAACCTGCTCGGTGCCGCCGCGGCACTGGTCGCGATGGTCGTGACGTTCATCGTCTACGACCTCGACCACCTGGGACTGATCCTCGCCGCCATCGCCGTGGGATGCATCATCGGCGTCCCTGCGGCCCGGCGGGTCGCCATGACGGCCATGCCGCAGTTGGTGGCGCTGTTCAACGGCGTCGGCGGCGCGGCGGCCGGTTTGGTGGCTTACCTCGAGCTGTCCGCTGCACCTACGGTGTTTCCGCTGGCGGCGGGCGTCGCCACGGTCGCCGTGGGCGGTGTCGCGTTCAGCGGCTCGGTCATCACGTTCCTCAAGCTGCAGGAACTCATCACCACTCGGCCCGTCACCCCGCCGGCCGGTCCGGTGCTGTTCGCGGCGTCGTTGGTCGTCACCGTGGTCCTCGGCGTCATCGTGTATGCCGACGGCGGCGGCGCGGGCTGGCTCGGTGCGCTGCTCGGTCTGGTGGCCCTGGTCGTCGGCGTGCTGCTGGTCCTGCCGGTCGGCGGCGCCGACGTCCCCATCGTGATCTCGTTGCTGAACGCGTTCACCGGCATGGCCGTGGCCGCCAGCGGTTACGTCCTTGGCAACGCGCTGCTGTTGATCGGCGGCACGCTCGTCGGTGCGAGCGGCTCCATCCTGACCCGGCTCATGGCTCAGGCGATGGGCCGCTCCGTGGTGTCGATCCTGTTCGGGGCGTTCAAGGGCGGCTCGACGGCCGGTGGGGGTGCGGTGTCCGAGCGGCCCGTCCGCTCCGCCGGCGCCGACGACATCGCGATCATGCTGGCCTACGCCCGCCGCGTCATCGTGGTACCCGGGTACGGGCTCGCCGTCGCCCAAGCCCAGCACACGGTGCACGAGCTCGTGGAGCTGCTCGAGAAGCGCGGCGTCGAGACCGCTTATGCCATCCATCCGGTCGCCGGCCGGATGCCGGGACACATGAACGTCCTGCTCGCCGAGGCCAACGTGCCGTACGAGCAACTGCTCGAAATGGAGACCGCCAACGGGCAGCTGCGCACGGCTGACGTGGCGCTCGTGGTCGGCGCCAACGACGTCGTCAACCCCGCCGCGCGGACCTCGCCCGGCTCGCCGATCTACGGCATGCCGATCCTCGACGTCGACCACGCCGCCGCGGTCGTGTTCATGAAGCGCTCCATGCGTCCGGGCTTCGCCGGCATCGAGAACGAGTTGCTGTACGACCCGCGCACCACCTTGCTGTTCGGCGATGCCAAAGCGTCGCTGACCGCACTGGTCTCCGCCGTCAAGGCGCTCTAGCCGTTATTCGCGCGCCCCCGGTTATTCACGCGCCGCGGTTGTGCGCCGACATCACGAGGGTTCTTGCGACATCACCCGGGGTGTCAGCATCGGGCGCAGCAGATCGCCTCTGGGTGCCTACGATTTCCCATGCTCAACTGCAGCGGAGCGGCGGTGCTGTGGCTGATCGGGGTAGCTGGGCGCCTCTGGTCAACGATCATGAGCAGTCTGCGGCGTTATCGCGCCGTGGGTGTCTCATGATCTCCGTAGGCACGGCCAGTTCGCGCCATTGTCTCATGATCACCCATACCGCGAGATCATGAGCAGTTTGCGGCGTCATCGCGCCGCAGATGGCTCATGATCTTCGTGGGCGCGGCGCGCACGGGGATGCGGCGTGACAGGGCGCGGCTGGGGTCAGTCGACGACACCGTAGAGCCGGTCGCCGGCGTCGCCGAGTCCGGGGACGATGTAGCCCTTCTCGTTCAGTCGCTCGTCGACGGCGGCGGTCACGACCGTCACCGGAATCTGCAGCTCGGTCGTGCGCTGCTTCAACAGCTCCAGGCCCTCGGGCGCGACGAGCAGGCAGACGGCGGTGATGTGGTCGGCTCCGCGGTCAGCGAGGAACTGCACGGCCGCGGCCAGGGTGCCGCCGGTGGCGAGCATCGGGTCCAGCACGTAACACTGGCGGCCGGTGAGGTCGTCGGGCAGGCGACGCGCATAGGTCGTGGCCTGCAGCGTCTCGTCGTCACGGATCATGCCCACGAATCCGATCTCGGCGGTGGGCAACAGCCGGGCCATGCCGTCGAGCATGCCCAGCCCGGCGCGCAGGATCGGCACCACCAGCGGCTTGGGTGCGCTGAGTTTGGCGCCCCTGGCTGGAGCGACCGGCGTTTCGACCTCGACCTCGTCGACGCGGGCGTCGCGGGTGGCCTCGTAAGCCAGCAGCGTCACCAGCTCGTCGGCAAGGCGGCGGAACGTCGGAGAATCGGTCTTGGCGTTGCGCAGCACAGTGAGCTTGTGCGCGACGAGCGGGTGGTCGACGGCCAGCAGACGCATGCGAGGAACCTATCTGAATGCTGGTTCGCTCTCGACCATCCGCCCCTGCTGGTGCTAGCGTCGCGCTGGGTGCAGGGGTTGCGTCTGAGGAGGAGGCCAGATGCTTGAGGGCACTGTTGTCGAGTCGGCGGGCTCGAATGCAGACGATCCCCCGTATCTCGGCGGTGAGCTGGTCGCAGACCCGGCCCGGCTGCGCCAACGTGCAGTTTTCCTTCGAGAGTTGGCCCAAGCGCGGGCCTTGCTCGCCCGCACCAGCGTCGGAGCATCCGACGCCTTCGGCGCCCTGAACGGCGCCACCTTCCGGTTTCCCCGGACTCGATAGTCACGCGTGCCTGCGCCTTTCAGCGCGACCGACGTGGCCCTGATGCGCGAGGCCTTGGCTGAGGGCGCACGAGCGGTCGAGACCGGGGACGTCCCCGTCGGGGCCTTGGTCATCGGTGCCGACGGCACGATCTTGGGGCGTGGGCGGAACCGGCGCGAGGCCGACCGTGACCCGACCGCGCATGCCGAAATCCTCGCGTTGCGGGCGGCGGCAGCCGAGGTCGGTACCTGGCGCCTCGATGACGCCAGCTTGATCGTGACTCTGGAGCCGTGCCCGATGTGCGCCGGCGCGTTGGTGCTGGCCCGGATTCGCCGGCTCGTCTACGGCGCCATCGATCCCAAAGGCGGCGCCGTGGGCTCGCTGTGGGACCTCGTGCGTGATCGCCGGCTCAACCACCGTCCCGAAGTCGTCGCGGGTGTCCTGGCCGACGAGTGCGCGAGCATGCTCAGCGACTTCTTCACTGCGCACCGCCCGCCTGCCTGACGGCGAAACCCCGGCGGAATATGTCGCCGGGGTCGCCCGTTGAGATGTATGCAAACGCATATATTCGGGAAGGCCACGCCATGCAGTTCGGAATCATGTCGGTCAGCGACATCACGCGCGACCCGGTCACCGGCATCACGCCCAGTGAGGCCGAACGGATCGACGCGGTGGTGAAGATCGCCCTGAAGGCCGAGGAGGTCGGCCTGGACGTGTTCGCGATCGGTGAGCACCACAATCCGCCGTTCTTCTCGTCGTCACCGACGACCCTGCTCGCGCACATCGCGGCGCAGACGAAGCGGTTGATCCTGTCGACCTCGACCACGCTCATCACGACCAACGACCCGGTGCGCATCGCCGAGGAGTACGCGATGCTGCAGCACTTGGCCAAGGGCCGGATGGACCTCATGCTCGGCCGAGGAAACACCGCGCCGGTGTATCCGTGGTTCGGTCAGGACATCCGCCAGGGGCTTCCGCTGGCGCTGGAGAACTACAACCTGCTGCACCGGTTGTGGCGGGAAGACGTCGTCGACTGGGAGGGACGGTTCCGCACTCCGCTGTCCGGCTTCACCTCGACGCCGCGACCCCTCGACGACGTGCCGCCATTCGTCTGGCACGGTTCGATCCGCACGCCGGAGATCGCCGAGCAGGCTGCCTATTACGGCAACGGGTTCTTCGCCAACAACATCTTCTGGCCAAAAGAGCACTACATGCGCCTGATCAGGTTCTACCGGCAACGGTTTGCGCACTACGGCCACGGCACCGAGAAGCAGGCCATCGTCGGCCTCGGCGGTCAGGCGTACATCGCGAAGCGGTCCCAGGACGCCTGGAACGAGTTCCGGCCCTACTTCAACGAGGCGCCGGTCTACGGTCACGGCCCGACCCTGGAGGACTTCACCGAGATGACGCCGCTGACGGTCGGCAGCCCGCAGGAAGTCATCGACAAGACGCTGACGTTCCGGGAGCACTTCGGCGACTACCAGCGACAGCTCTTCCTCGCCGATCACGCCGGCCTGCCGCTGTCGAAGGTCCTCGACCAGCTCGAACTGCTTGGCGGCGAGGTGGTGCCGGTGCTGCGCAAGGAGACCGAGGCCCGGCGCGACCCTGAGACGGCTCCGCCCCCGACGCACGAGCTGCTGGTCAAGGCCAAGTACGGTGACCGGCCCCCGCGCCAGCCGCGGCCGAACCCCAACCGCGGCGACAACGTCACCGGTGGTTCGCCGTACCAGGACACCGAGGACTTGGCCGCGTCGAGTTCGTCGAGCCTGTGATGCAACCCGACACCGCCCTGGCCAACCACGCCTGGGAAGCCTTGCTCTCGGCGCACGCGGTCGTGATGAAGGAACTCGCCGACGACGACATCTGGCAGCAGATCTCGATGCGCGAGTACGACGTGCTGTACACGCTGTCCAAGCATCCCGAGCCGCTGCGCCTCGGCGAGCTGAACCGGCACGTGTTGCTCAGTCAGCCGGCGCTGTCGCGCATGGTCGACCGGCTGGCCGCCCGCGGGCTGGTTCAACGCTCGGTCGACCCTGCCGACGCGCGAAGCATCCGCGTGTCGCTGACCGAGGAAGGACGGGACCGCCAACGTGAGATCGGGCGGATGCACGCCCGCGGCGTCGCCCGCGCCGTGACCGCCCGGCTCACGCCCGACCAGCTGCGTCACCTCACCGTGCTGTGTCGCGAACTCGCCGGGCCGCGCCCCGGCACCCCGAACCACCACCCGACGACAACGATGTATGAGGATGTTCGCTCGTGACCGCATCGCAGAATTCGCCCCCGTTCAAGCTCGTCGTGGTCAACGCCGGAACCAGCGATCCGTCGACCACTTTGATGCTGGCCAACCGGATCACCGGCCGGGTCGCCGCCTTCGCCGAAGAGAGCGGGCGTTCGGTCAGCACCACCGTGATCGACCTGCGGGAGCTGTCGTCCGAGATCTCCGTGGCCCTCGTGTCGCAGCACATCGGGCCGAAGCTCACGAAGGCGATCGACGCGCTGGGTGAGGCCGACGGGCTCATCGCGTCGGCGCCGGTGTACAAGGCCGGGCCGAGCGGGCTGTTCACGTCGTTCTTCCACGTGTTGGACAACGACCTGCTGATCGCCACGCCGACGGTACTCGCCGCTACGGCCGGCACCGCCCGGCACGCGCTGGTGGTCGACGACCAGATGCGGGCGCTGTTCGCCTTCCTGCGCACGTTGACCACGCCCACGTCGGTGTTCGCCGCTCCGGAGGACTGGAACGACCCGGGCTTGACGACCCGCATCGACCGGACGGCCTTCGAGTTGTTCACGTTGATGAACTCGGGTGTCGGTCGCACGATTCGCGACGAGTCCTGGCGCAATTACCAGCACGAGTTCGGTAGCGCCGGCGGCACGGAGCTGTCCATCGACCTGGACTCGGACATGATGAAGCTCGCCGCGGGCGGCTCGGCAGCCGGCGGTGGGCCGCAATGACCCCTGGCCTGCTGCCGGTCCGTCCCGGACTGTGCTCGGTCACGTTCCGCGCCGAAACCGCCGAAACCGTCGCCGCTGCAGCCGCCGATGCCGGGCTCGAATCCATCGAGTGGGGCGCTGACGTGCACGCACCGGACCCGCGGACCGCTGAGCAGGTCGCCGCCCTGAGCGATCGACACGGCCTCGTGGTGGCCTCGTACGGCGCGTACTACCGTCTCGGTGAGAATCCCGAGTCGTTCCCTGCGGTGCTGGACTCGGCCGTCGCGCTGGGTGCGCCGCGGATCCGCGTCTGGGCTGGCTCCGTGGAACGCCACGATGCCGACGACGCCGTGGTGGCGGCGGTGATCGACGACGCGCGACGTGTCGGTGATCTCGCCGGCGCGGTCGGGGTCCGGATCGGGCTCGAGTTCCACCGCGGAACCCTGACGTCCACGGCCGAGTCGGCCACGCAGTTGCTCAAGGCGATCGCGCACCCTCAGGTCGGCACGTACTGGCAGCCGTCAGTCGGGCTGACCGACGACGATGCGTTGGCCGAGCTCGATGCGGTGTACGACTGGCTGGAGGCCCTGCACGTGTTCTCGTGGTGGCCGCGAACCGAGCGGCTGCCGTTGTCGGCGCGGGCGGAGCTGTGGCGTCGGGCGCTGACCCGCGCGGGTGCCGACGGCCTCCGCCGCGATGCGTTGCTCGAGTTCGTGGCGGGTGACGACCTGTCCGTGCTCCCGCGCGAAGCCGAGGCGCTTCGCCAGCTCGCCGCCGGCTGAGAACCCCACCCCCGATGATCGACGGGGATTTCGCGCAGCCGTGCAGCGTCCGGTACCCTCGTCCGCGGTAGCGTGTCCGAGCGGCCTAAGGAGCACGCCTCGAAAGCGTGTGTGGGGGCAACTCCACCGTGGGTTCAAATCCCACCGCTACCGCCATGCGGTCGAGCCCGTCCCGGTTCCGGGGCGGGCTCGAGTGCGTTCAGCCGGTCACCGGTTCGCACGGCGGCACGCCGCTCGGTGTCGCCAGCGGAGCGCCGGGCTTGGCCATGGCTTTGAACGCCTGCCCGAGCACCAGATCCACCGTGGCCTCGGTCCGGTCGTCGGGGACGAACACGGCCCCTGGAACCGTGGCTGCGACGACCATGGCGGCCGGCTGATGGGCGGTGTTGGACCGGACTTCGGCGGTGTGCTCGATGGTCTTGTCCAGCGGATCGTTGTCGACGTCCACGACGACGAACCCGCGATCGCGCATCTTGTCACCGATCGATGCGGCCAACCCCGCACGGCTCGTCGAGTTGTAGATGTTGACCTGGATGTCGGCGGGCGCGGGTGGATCGGCCGGAGCACCGGGAGCGCAGGTCTTGCCTGACGTGGGCGCAGCAACCTGTTCGGATTGGTCGATCACGTTGTTCCAGCTGTACCAGGCCGCGCCCACCACGAAGCCGACCAAGACCAACAACGTCACCGACGTGCGGATCCGCTTCCAACGTCGCCGCCGTGCAGCCGGATCGACCGCCCGCTCCTCCGCTGGCATGTCACCTCCGTTTCGCCGCTCTCGTCCGGTAACACTGCAGCTTAATGGCGTGAACGGGCTGCCGCTGCCCCGTCAGGCATCCGGCTTGGACAGGACGAGAACGCGAGCATGGATGACCGGGCGCTGTTGCAGCGCCGCACGGAGGGCTCGATGCAATCCGTCTTCGAGATACAACTCCCCTTGCCATTCGACGACGTGGGCGAACAGGTCGCCGTAGAACGTCGAGTCGTCAGCCAGCAGGGTTTCCAAGTCGAGGGTCCGCTTGGTGGTGACCAATTCGTCCAGGCGGATCTGTCGCGGCGGGAGTTCGGACCAGTCACGCAGCTCGGTGCCATGTTCGGGATACGGCCTGCTGTCTCCCACCCGCTTGAAAATCACCCAGGGCAGTCTAGAGGTTGGCGCCGTTTCATGTCGGCGACATCACTGGGCGGGCGGGTTGCTGCCGCGGTTGCTGACCGCGGCGATCAACCGGTCGTCCACCAGACCGTAGATGACGGTGCCGAGCCAGACGATGAGCGTGGCGTAGATCCAGGTCCCGACGCCTTCGATGGAGAACTGGGCGCTGGAGGTCACCAGTTCGGTGAGCAGCAACCCGACCCAGACGAGGGCCACGCCGCCGAGGAACGTCGCCGCCGAGACGTACTTGCGAGCCAGTGCGGTCATCACTCCGCGCAGCAGCATGGTGAACACCGTGAACAACACCGTGCCGATGATCCACCCGACGAAGGTGAGATTGAACTTGTCGAGCAGAAGGGCCGCGATCATCAACAACACGCCGTGTGCAGCGAGCGCCAGCACGAGCCGGACGAGCCACGTCACGATGATCACCTCGGCCGCGGCGGGAATCGTCGATCCAACCGCTCGTCCAGGGCGATGGCAGCGTCGATCAGCGCCAGATGCGTGAACGCTTGCGGGAAATTGCCGATCTGCTCGCCGGTGAGTGCGATCTCCTCGGAGTACAGGCCGACATGGTTGGCGTAGGTCAGCATCTTCTCGAATGTGACCCGGGCCTGGTCGAGCTGGCCGGACCGAGCCAGTGCCTCGACGTAGGCGAAGGTGCACAGCGAGAAGGTCCCCTCCGAGCCTTGCAGTCCGTCGGGTGAGGCCTCGGGGTCGTAGCGGTAGACCAGGCTGTCGGTCACCAGTTCGTCGCCCATGGCTTCCAGCGTCGACAGCCACATCGGGTCTGTGGGGGTGACGAACCCCACCGTGGGCATTCGCAGGAGTGACGCGTCGAGAACGTCGTTGCGGTAGTGCTGGCGGAAGGCCCGGCGGGTCGGGCTCCAGCCGCGTTCCATCACCTGGTCGTAGATCGCGTCGCGCTGTTCGCGCCACGTGTCCAGCGGGGCCGGGCGCCCGGTCTCCGTCGCCAGTCGGACGCCCCGGTCGAGGGCGACCCAGTTCATCAGTCGGCCGTAGGTGAAGTCCTCGCGTCCGCCGCGGGTCTCCCAGATGCCCTCGTCGGGTTGGTCCCAGTTGTCCGCGACCCAGTTGAGCACGTCGCACAGCCGCTGCCACCCGTGGTGTCCGGCCCGCAGCCCGTGTGAGTGGGCGACGTAGAGGCTGTCGACCGCTTCGCCGTAGATGTCGAGCTGGAGTTGATCGGCGGCTCCGTTACCGATCCGCACCGGCCGCGACCCGCGGTACCCCTCCCAGTCTTCGAGGGTCTCCTCGTCCAGCTCGCTCGACCCGTCGACGCGGTACATGATGTGCAGCGGGCTGCCAGCGCGGGTGCCGTGTTCCTCCAGGCGGTCGCGCATCCACCGGCCCAGCGCCGCGGCCTCGTCGCGGAAGCCCAGGCCGAGCAATGAGTAGACGGAGAACGACGCGTCGCGGATCCACGTGTAGCGGTAATCCCAGTTGCGCTCGCCGCCGATCTGTTCGGGCAGCCCGGCTGTCGGCGCGGCGACGAGCCCGCCGCTCGGCGCGTACGTCAAGAGTTTCAGCGTGATCGCGGATCGGTCCACCGACTCTCGCCACCGACCTGTGTACGTGGACTGGCCCAGCCAGCTCTCCCAGTAGCCCACCGCTTCGTCGAACAGCTGTCGCGCTTCGGCGACGCGGATGTCTCGCGGCGGCCCCGTCGTGCCTGTCTCCACGACGATGCCCCGCATCTGTCCGGCCCGGAGCGTGATGTCGGCACGGACGTCGCCGTCGTGAACCTCGAATCGGCCGAGACGTTCGTCGCCGGGCTCGCGCACGGCATGCAGCGTCATCGACGTACCGCCACGCCCCTCGAACACGGCGCCGCTCTGGCTGAGGTGCACGTCGTGCGCCTGCCGGCCGTAGTCGAATCGGGGTGCCACCTCGGCGGAGAAGGTCATCTCGCCGCGAACGCATCGGATCATCCGCACGATGCGCCGCTGGTCGGTGGCCACCTCGCCGCTGACCGGCATGAAGTCGACGACCTCGCCGACGCCGGCCTCGGTCATGTAGCGCGTGACGAGGATCGCGGTGTCGGGGAAGTACAACTGCTTGGTGGTGAAGATCATCTGGCTCGGCCGGATCCAGAAATGACCACCGCGCTGCTGGTCGAGCAGGGCACCGAAGATGCTGGGCGAGTCGAACCTCGGCGCGCAGAACCAGTCGATCGATCCGTC
>NZ_DAHVSH010000053.1:0-26458 GCF_027324685.1 Haloactinopolyspora sp. | reverse complement strand
CGGCTCAACGCACGCGGCGGACCCCTGAGCCTTCGACATCGACTCTGCCACCGGCCAGCGACTCAGGCACGTCGGCCGGTACCGCGGCGGTCACCAGCACCTGTTCGGCATCGGCGACGAGCCGAGCCAACCGATCCCGCCGGCCGGCGTCGAGCTCGGCGAAGACATCGTCGAGGATCAGCACCGGATCGCTGCCACCGGAGCGCAGTAGCTCGTACGATGCCAGGCGCAGCGCCAGCGCGAAAGACCACGACTCGCCATGGCTCGCGTACCCCTTGGCCGGCATCGCCCCGAGCCCCAGGGTCACGTCGTCGCGGTGCGGGCCGACCAGCGAGACGCCACGTTCCAGCTCGTCGCGGCGAGCCCGGCCGGTGGCATCGAGCAGCGCCGCGGCCAGGGCCTCACGGTCGGGGCTCAGCTCGGCATCCGGACCGAGCGAAGACTTGTACGTCAGTTGTGCCTCACCCGAGCTCGTCCCGCCGCCGGCCGCGACGGTCTCGTACGCCTTGGCGACCAGCGGCCGCAACGTGTCGACGAGTTCGAGACGGGCCGCGAGCAGTTCAGCGCCCGCGGTGGACAGGTGCGTGTCCCAGACGTCGAGCGTCGGCAGATCCACCGGGCCGCCGGATCGACTGGCGCCACGAACCGCCGCGCCGGCGGACTTGAGCAGGGCATTTCGTTGCTTGAGCACGCGGTCGTAGTCGGAGCGAACCCCGGCGAAGCGCGGTGCGCGAGCGACGAGAAGCTCGTCCAGGAACCGCCGCCGCTCGGCCGGATCGCCCTTGACCAGCGCCAAGTCTTCAGGCGCGAACAAGACGGTGTTGATCACACCCAGAATCTCGCGCGGCCTCGGGACCGGCGAGCGATTGAGCCTCGCTCGGTTCGCGCGGCCGGGGGTGATCTCGATTTCCAGGAGCGTGTGGCGCTCGTTGGGCATGCTCGTGTCGACGACGTCGCCGCGGACCACGGCTCGTTCCGAGCCCACCCGGACCAGCGGTGCGTCGTGGGCCACCCGATGACTGCCGAGGGTGGCCAGGTAGTTCACCGCCTCGACCAGGTTGGTCTTGCCCTGGCCGTTCGGGCCGACGAACGCTGTGACACCGGGTTCGAGCGAAAGCTCGACCTCGGTATAGGACCGGAAATCTGCCAGCGACAAGTGTGCGATGTACATTCGCCTCAAGCTCGGGTGTCGCCGGTGCCGGATGACGGGCCGGCTGCCTCGGCCGCACGGACCGCGTGCCCGCCGAACTCGTTGCGCAGCGCCGCCACGGCTTTCATGGCCGGCGAGTCGGACTGGCGGGAAGCGAACCGCGCGAAGACGGCCGCGGTGATGGCCGGCGCGGGAACGGCGTGGTCGATGGCTTCCTGAACCGTCCAGCGACCTTCACCGGAATCGTCCACGTAACCCTCGAGCTCGGTCAGCCCAGGGTCGTGTTCCAGCGCTTTGACCAGCAGGTCGAGGAGCCACGAGCGGACGACTGTGCCACGCGACCACGCCTTGACCGTGCCCGGCACGTCGGTGACGACATCGGCGGCGTGCAGGAGTTCGTAGCCCTCGGCGTAGGCCTGCATCAGACCGTACTCGATGCCGTTGTGGACCATCTTCGCGTAATGGCCGGCGCCCACCGGGCCGGCATGGACGAAGCTTTCGTCGCGCGGGCCGTCGGGGCGCAGGGCATCGAAGATCGGCATCAGCCGCTCGACGTGCTCAGTATCGCCCCCGGCCATCAGGCCGTAGCCGACCTCGAGGCCCCACACGCCCCCGGACACGCCGCAGTCAACGTATCCGATCCCGCGCTCGCGTAGGATCCGGTCGTTCTCAGCATCGTCGGTGTACCGCGAGTTGCCGCCGTCGACGACGACGTCGCCGGGTTGGAGCAGATCGGCGAGCTCGGCAACGGTGGTTCGGGTGGGGTCCCCAGCGGGAACCATCACCCACACCGCACGCGGGGTGCTCAGCGCATCGACCAGTTCCTGGAGACTGCCGACATCGCTGACCTCCGGATGATGATCGAATCCGACGACCGTGTGACCTGCCCGCCGGATGCGCTCACGCATGTTGGCGCCCATCCGGCCCAGGCCGATCAGCCCGAGTTCCATCGACATCCTCCTGATCCCGGCGTTGCTCGTGACCCTCACGACACTGTTCGTGTCGCTGCTGCTCACCCCGACAGGCGGATGGGCATGGCGAGGTAGCGGTACCCGCCGTCCGGTTCCGACTCGGCGCTGTCGACACCCTGGATGACCACCGGCTTCATCGGCGTCTCGGTGAACGACAGGTGCGCGAAGGTGGTGCCGAGTGCCTGCAGGCCATCGAGGAGGTACGTGGGGTTGAACCCCGTCGCGATGGCCGGGCCCTGCACGTCGGCCTGCAAGGCTTCGGATGCCTGGGCGTCTTCACCACTGCCGGCCTCGAGAACCACCTGGCCGTCGTCGAACGACAGCCGGACCGGAGTGTTGCGCTCGGCGACGAGGGCGACACGCTTGACCGACTCGACCAGCGCCGAGATCTCCACCCGGGCGACCGTGGCCGTCTCGGTGGGGAAGATACGCCGGTAGTTCGGCACCCATTCGCCGTCGATGAGGCGACTGGTGGTGTGGCGGCCGCCGGCGGCGATGCCGATGAGGGTGTCGTTGGACTCACCACCGAGCGCCACCGTCACCTCGCCTGCTGACGAGAGCGTTTTGGCCGCGTCGACCAGTGTCCTGGCCGGGACCAGAGCGATGGCGGACAGGTCGGGACGCGCTGGCTGCCAGGTGAGTTCACGAACAGCCATGCGATAGCGGTCGGTGGCGGCGAGCGTGACCTTCTCACCTTCGAGCTCGATCCGGATACCGGTGAGCGTCGGGAGCATGTCGTCACGACCGGCGGCGACGGCGACCTGACCGACCGCCTCGGCGAACGTCGGACCGTCGATGGTGCCCGAGGCATCCGGCAGCTCAGGAAGGTCGGGATATTCCTCGACGGGCAGCGTCAGCAAGGTGAACCGCGCGCTGCCGCAGGTGATGGTGACCTTGGAGCCGTCGGAGGTGAGATCGACCGGCTTGTTGGGCAACGAGCGGGCGATGTCGGCGAGGAGCCGGCCGGAGACCAGCGCGGTACCCGCATCGGCGACATCGGCGTCGACGGCCACCCGGCCGGAGACTTCGTAATCGAAGGACGAGAAGGAAACCTGAGCATCGGATGCGTCGATTCGCAGGCCTGCGAGCACCGGCACGGTAGGCCGATTCGGCAACGTGCGAGCCGTCCAGGCCACCGCGTCGGCCAAAACATCACGATCGAGCCGGAACTTCACCGGTCCACCGCCCTCCCCTCGGGCACGCGCCCGGGTCGTTGTGGTTCATCTTCATCCTTCCACGGCTGACTGACAGCTGTGGACGTTGGTTGGTCAGTCGGTCGAGCGCGAGACGCAATCCACAGATCGGGCCGTCCCCAGTTGTGCGGTGCTTCGGATTGAGATGTGGAGGTTCGTCTCATCCATAGGGTCGGTGGAAGATGTGGATGAGCATCGTCGGCGCAGGTCATGCAGCGGATGGTCATCCACGACGGTTGTGGGTGGCGTGTGACGCGCTGGTGGAGGATTCAACGTCGTCCACCGCCGAATGACAACTTTCCCCGACCCGTCCACCACGAGGCGTGGGGTTTCCACAGTCTTGTCCACACCCTGTGAGAAGTGGATCACCGCGCGCAGCGTTCGCTCAGCGCGACGCAGAGCGGGTGTGTGGGTCGCGGCGTTCATGATTGCCGTGCCTGTTGCTTGATCCGGTTGGTCAGCTCGGTGACCTGATTGAAGACGCTGCGGCGCTCGGCCATCAGCGTGCGGATCTTGCGCTCGGCGTGCATCACGGTGGTGTGGTCGCGCCCGCCGAAATGCTGGCCGATCTTCGGCAGGGAGAGCTCGGTGAGCTCGCGGCACAGGTACATCGCGATCTGCCGGGCGGTGACCAGGACCCGGCTGCGACTCGTGCCTTGGAGGTCCTCGATGGTGAGCCCGAAGTACGCCGAGGTCTGCGCCATGATCGTGGCCGCCGTGATCTCCGGACCGGTGTCGGTGGGCACGAGATCGCGCAGGACGATCTCGGCGAGCGAGAGATCGACGGGCTGCCGGTTCAGGCTGGCGAACGCGGTGACCCGGATCAACGCGCCCTCGAGCTCGCGGATGTTGGTCGCGATGCGGCTGGCGATGTACTCCAGAACGTCGGGTGTGACGTTCAAATGGTCCTGCGACGCCTTCTTGGACAGGATCGCGATGCGGGTCTCGAGGTCCGGCGGCTGCACGTCGCAGGTGAGGCCCCACTCGAATCGGTTCCGCAGCCGATCCTCCAGCGCCGAGAGCTGCTTGGGTGGGCGATCGGAGGTGATGACGATCTGCTTGCTGGCGTTGTGCAGCGTGTTGAACGTGTGGAAGACCTCTTCCTGCGTCTGGATCTTGCCCTCGAGGAACTGGATGTCGTCGATGAGCAGGACGTCGATCTCGCGATAACGCCGTTGGAAAGCCGACGCCTTGTCGTCGCGGATGGAGTTGATGAAGTCGTTGGTGAACTCTTCGGAACTGACGTAACGCACTCGGGTGCCGGGATACATGGTGCTGGCGTAGTGCCCGATGGCGTGCAGTAGGTGCGTCTTGCCCAGGCCGGACTCGCCGTAGACATGCAGCGGGTTGTAGGCCTTGCCGGGCGCCTCGGCCACGGCGACGGTGGCGGCGTGAGCGAAACGGTTGCTGGCTCCGATGACGAATGTGTCGAAGGTGTAGCGGGAGTTCAGGTGCGGAGGCTCGCTGTCCGGGCGGCGCGGCGTGTCGAGCGTGGTGCGACTGGTGACGAACGCCGGCGCAGCTGGTGCGGTGACCTTCGGGATCTCCTCCGTGTCGGCGGTGGAGTTCCCGTCGCTGGCCGGCGGCGGTGGGGCCGGACTGGCCTCTGCGTCGGCCTCGGCTGCCGTGCCGCTGCCGACGTCGTCGGACGGCGGCGGGGTGACGGTGACGGCGAGGCCGACCGGCCGGCCGAGTACCCCGGTCAGTGCATCGACGATGTGCGTGCGCAGCCGCTGTTCGATCTGGGCGCGTGCGAAGTCACTGGGGACGGCGACGACTGCGGTGCCTTCTACCAGCGTGATCGGACGCGCCTGGGACAGGAACGCACGCTGCTGCGGCCCGATGTCGAGCGACTCCAGGTTTGCAAGCGTTTTCGCCCACGCCGAACTGAAGTCTTCGGCCGCCTCGTCTGCCACGGTCTTCTCCCAACTGGCGCCTTTTGCGACGCCACCCCCGTCATCTGTCGTCCACACCATCATCCACAACATGTGGAGAGACGCGGACAGGTCAGGTGAAGTTCCCGTCGTATAGTCATGACCTGCACGAACACGGTGGGAACCCGAGCAGTTGTGCCGTTCCGCACGCGTTCCTGAGGGTGGTGACGCTAACAACATGCGGATCGCGCTTCAACTGATGTCCACAGGTTCGGCGATCACCGACGGCGTGTCGTTCCGGCAACTGCTGCCTCGACAGTGTAAAGATGAGTGGTTGGCCCGGTATGGACCCGGTCCGGGACGTCCGAGTTTGACCTGAGCCTGCGCGAGCGCGTACCGTGAATCGGTCCGACGAGGGCGGATGTCGACATGCCCAGGTCTCGAACGGCACCTGTCGCCAAGCACGCCCCGGACGACATTCGTACTGTTAGATCTCGAACACTGACACAGGAGCCCGGACGTGGTGAAGCGCACCTTCCAGCCGAACAACCGCCGTCGCGCGAGGAATCACGGCTTTCGGCTGCGCATGCGCACCCGTGCCGGCCGTGCGATCGTCACCTCCCGTCGCCGCAAGGGCCGTGCCAAGCTGTCGGCCTGATCCGGTCGGTCAGCGTGCTCGCACGCGACGATCCGAGGTGCTCAAGGCTCAACACCGGATGCGACGGTCGGCCGACTTCCGACTCAGCACACGCCATGGCGTGCGGGTCGGACGTCCGCTGATCGTCGTGCATTATCTGCCACCAGAGTCCCCGGACACGCATCGTCCGGCCGCGGTGGGCTTCACCGTCGGCCGCTCCGTGGGCGGCGCAGTGACCCGTAACGCCGTGCGTCGGCGACTTCGGCATCTGATGGCTGCCCGTCTCGACCAATTGCAGCCCGGCTCGCGCGTCGTGGTCCGGGCGTTGCCGCGTGCCGCTGACGCGAGCAGTCGCGAGCTGGACGCTGAGCTCGATGCCGCGCTCGATCGCGCGCTGAGGCGCGGAGCGCGCCGATGAAGTACCTCTTGGTGGCCGCCCTCAAGGCCTATCGCTTGATCTTCAGCCCGATGTACGGGCAGACGTGCCGCTACTACCCGTCGTGCTCGGCGTACGCGCTGGAGTCCGTGGAGCGCCATGGCGCCGTGCGTGGTGCATGGCTGGCGCTGCGCCGACTCGGCCGGTGCCACCCTTGGTGCGCGGGCGGGGTGGACTTCGTTCCCACGTACGAGACCTATCGATGGTGGGGACGTGCCGACGGCACCGAGGGCGACGACCTGCCTGAGGCCGCCGCTCCGAGCGGTACTGACGACACATCGGGAACCGCCGTGCCCGTCGGTGGGCCGCCCGTTTTCAGAGGAGTCTGATAAACCCGTGGATACCGTCCTCACACCACTGCTGTACCTGGTCAGCTGGATCATGATGGGCTGGCACTGGGTGTTCGACACGGCTCTCGGTATCGACCACGACGGTGTGAACTGGACGCTGTCCATCATCGGATTGGTCATCGTCATCCGCACGCTGCTGATCCCGCTGTTCGTGCGGCAGATCCGGTCGCAGCGCAAGATGCAGATTCTGCAGCCGCAGCTGCGTGAGCTGCAGAAGAGGTACAAGGGCGACCGTGAGCGTCTCCAGCAGGAGATGATGAAGCTCTACAAGGACACGGGCACCAACCCGTTCTCCTCCTGTCTGCCGATCCTGCTGCAGGCGCCGTTCCTGTTCGCCCTGTTCCGTGTTCTGGACGGCATCGCGCGCGACAAGCCACGCGGCGCGTTCACCCAGTACCCGGACTTGTTCGAGTCGGCCGGATCTGCGGAGATCTTCGGCGCGCGGCTGGCGGATTCGTTCTTGACGACCGATGTCATCAACACGCGGATCATCGCGGCGGTCATGGTCGTGCTGATGGTGGCGAGCCAGTTCATCACGCAGCGCCAGATCATGCGGAAGAACATGCCGAAGGAGTCCCTCGAGGGACCCTTCGCCCAGCAGCAGAAGGTGCTGCTGTACGTGCTGCCGCTGGTGTTCGCCTTCTCCGGCGTGTACTTCCCACTGGGCACGGTGCTCTACTGGCTCACGTCGAACATCTGGACCATGTGCCAGCAGCTGTACGTGATCCGCCGGATGCCGGCGCCCGGCACCGAGGCGGAGCGGGCGCATCAGCGTCGGCTCGAGGCGAAGGCGCGTCGTAAGGGCATCGAAGTGCCGACGGCGAGCACCGAGACGGAGCCGCCGAGTGGTAAGACCGAAGTAGTGCGCAAGCAGCCGAAAAGGACCACTCGATCGCAACGGAAGAAGCGCTGATCCGATCGCCGCGCGCTGGGGCGCGCGACGTCGCGGTGAGCGGGGGGCCGAGCGGCTTCGCGGGCTTGGGACGGCCGCGAGAGTGGCCAGGGAATCGATCTGAAGGAGTCAATGGTGAGCGACGCTGATACCGGCGTGGAGCTCGAACAGGCCGACGCTGGCGAGCGCGCCTCGAGTACGGCTGAGCGCCTGGAGCGCGAAGGCGATGTGGCGGCGGACTACCTGGAGGGCTTGCTCGACATCGCCGACCTCGACGGGGACATCGACATGGATGTCGAGGGGGACCGGGCGGTTGTCTCGATCATCGGCGACGATCTCGATGTCCTGGTCGGCAGGGACGGCAAAGTGCTCGACGCACTTCAGGATCTGACCCGACTGGCCGTCGTCCGTGAGACCGGCGAGCGGAGTCGACTGATGCTGGACGTCGGGGGCTACCGGGCGCGGCGGAGAGCCGAGCTGGTCGATCTCGCCAAGCGGGTCATCGAGGCGGTGCGAGTCTCGGGCGAGCCGGAGTCGCTCGGTGCGATGACGCCGTTCGAACGGAAGGTCGTTCACGACGCCGTCGCCGAAGCCGGACTGGTGAGCGAGTCGGAAGGCGAAGAGCCCCGCAGGTACGTGGTCGTCAAGCCGGTGTGAGCCGGCCGGGACGGGTTCTCGTCAGGCGGTACGGCTCGGCGGGTTTCACGTGAAACATGGGCGAACGCGGGAGGTGGACGGTGTCGAGCGGAGACCCGGAGGTCGACACGTCGGCACCTGCCCATGGCCCCGACGCGGCGACGAGTGAGACCAACGACGGCGCGCAGGTTGTGCCCGACGCGGCTCGGACGTTGTTCGGGGCACGTGTGGACCGAGCCGCCGCTTACGTCGACTTCCTGGCCGGGCCCGGTCTCGAGCGTGGGCTCATGGGGCCACGGGAAGCGCCGCGGCTGTGGGATCGCCATGTCCTCAACTCGGCGGTGCTCGCCGAGCTCATTCCCCAGGGCGCACTCGTCGCAGACGTGGGTTCCGGTGCCGGTCTGCCCGGCGTACCGCTCGCGATAGCCCGTCCGGACCTCGAGGTCGTGCTGATCGAACCGATGCTTCGACGCACGGAGTTCTTGGCGGAGGTCGTCGACGCGCTGGAGCTCGACCGCGTGACGATCCGTCGGGCGCGAGCGGAGGACCTGGACGTCACCGATCGTTTCGACGTCGTGACGGCCCGAGCCGTGGCACCGTTGACCCGGCTGGCGACGTGGACGCTGCGACTGTTGCGGCCCGGCGGACGGCTCCTGGCTCTCAAGGGTCGGACGGTCTCGGAAGAGTTGGCGGAATCGGCCGCGTCATTGGCGAGAATGGGTGCCGTGTCGTGGACAGTGGAAGACGTCGGTCATGAATTCGTCGATCCGCCGGCGCGTGTGGCGGTCGTGGAACGTGGTCGGCGGCGGCACGAAGCGAAACGACGACAACGGAGGAAGTAAACATGAGCGATGCCTCTGTCGCACCGGGCCTGGGCTGGCCGGTGACAGGTGGAGACGTCGCGAACGGGGACGCAACGGGGGAAGGCCGGAGCGGGTTGGGCTGGCCACTGGTACGGAAGACCACTGAGCCGGCGGACACGCCGCCGAACCTGGAGCGTGAGGAATCTGTGAGTACGGGTGACGGTGCGGCGCAGCGGACGAGCAACTCCGTGGCCGGGACCGCGTCGGATCTAGGCGACTTCACCATGTCCGGGCCGTTGGCCGACCTGGATACCCCGATCGCACGTGAAGCCGCGGTCGCATTGATGGCCGTAGGGCGCCGAACCGCGCCGATGCCCAAACCTGCGGGTACCAGAGTCATGGTCGTGGCCAATCAGAAAGGCGGTGTCGGCAAGACGACCACGACGGTCAATCTCGCCGCCGCCTTGGCGGTGAGTGGCCTTCGGGTGCTGGTGATCGATCTCGATCCGCAAGGCAACGCGTCGACGGCCCTGGGTATCGACCACCACGCGGAGATTCCGAGCATCTACGACGTCATCGTCGACGAGACGCCGATCTCCGACGTGATTCAGAAGGTCGAAGAGTTCGACGGGCTGTGGTGTGTTCCGGCGACCATCGATCTGGCCGGCGCCGAAATCGAGCTGGTGTCGCTCGTCGCTCGAGAGTCCCGGATGCGTAGGGCGCTCGATCAGCATCTGGCCACCGACGGGGTGGCGTACGACTACGTGCTCATCGATTGCCCGCCGTCGCTCGGCCTGCTCACGGTGAACGCGCTGGTCGGCGGTGACGAGGTGCTCATTCCGATCCAGTGCGAGTACTACGCGCTGGAAGGGCTGAGCCAGCTGCTCAAGAACATCGACATGGTGCGGGCGCACCTGAACCGCGATTTGGCGGTGTCGACCATCATGCTGACCATGTACGACGGACGCACCAGACTCGCGGCCCAAGTAGCCGACGAAGTGCGCCAACACTTCGGCGACACGGTTCTACGGACGACGATTCCACGCTCGGTACGGATCAGCGAAGCGCCGAGCTATGGCCAAACGGTGATGACCTACGACGCGGCGTCCAGTGGTGCCCTGTCGTACTTGGAAGCCGCGCGCGAGATCGCGGAACGTGGCGCCAATTCGGAGACGGTCCAGGGGGAGTCGATTCATGGCTGAGAAACGTCGAGGTCTGGGACGGGGTCTGGGAGCGCTCATCCCCACGGAGGCGCCGAACCACGCAGGCGTGGACGGTCAGCCACCCTCGGACGGCTACGTCTCGGCCCGGCGCAGTCATTCCCGCGTCACGCCGGTCGGTGGCGCTGTTTCACGTGAAACGACGGGTGTTGACGAGGACCTGGTTCCAGTCGAAGGTGCGACCTTCGCCGAGATCGCGGTGGACTCGATCAGCCCCAACCCGAAGCAGCCCCGTCGAGTCTTCGACGAGGACGCCATGGCCGAGCTCGTATCGTCCATCCGCGAGATCGGCTTGCTGCAGCCGATCGTGGTCCGCGACATGGGCGAGAGTCGTTATGAGCTCGTCATGGGTGAGCGCCGGTGGCGAGCTAGCAAGGAAGCCGGCCTCGCCACCATCCCAGCGATCGTGCGGACCACCCGCGACGACGACATGCTCCGCGACGCGCTGCTGGAGAACCTGCACCGAAGTGAGCTCAATCCACTCGAGGAAGCTGCGGCCTACCAGCAGCTCCTCGACGATTTCGGCTGCACACACGACGAGCTGGCAGTGCGGATCAAGCGCAGCCGGCCGCAGATCACGAACACTCTGCGCCTGCTGAAGCTGCCACCGCTGGTCCAGCGTCGTGTCGGGGCTGGAGTGCTTTCGGCCGGCCATGCCCGGGCGCTCCTCGGCCTGTCGGATGGAGCCGCGCAGGAACGACTCGCCCAGCGGATCGTCGCCGAAGGTCTGAGTGTGCGGACGGTCGAGGAGATCGTCGCGCTCGGCGACGCCGATCAGCCGAAAGAGAAGACCAAACGCGGGCCCAAGCCCATGGCACCCCGTCTGTCGGACATAGCCTCGGCGTTGTCCGACAGACTCGACACCCGGGTGAAGGTCGACCTGGGCCGCAGCAAGGGGAAGGTCACCATCGAGTTCGCGAGCATCGACGACCTGGAACGCATCGTCAGCACGATCGACCCGAAACTGGCCACGAAGGACGCCGACGCCGCGGACTGAAGGATCGATCACACCAGGGGAACGCGCCCCGAACGGACGATCAGGCCCCGTGCCGTTCAGCTGCGGCGACGAGCAGATCGCGCGCGAGCAGACCGAGATCGTGGCCAGCGGCCCGGACGGCCTGGGGCAACAGCGACGTTTCGGTCATTCCCGGGGCGACGTTGACGTCCAGAAACCACGGCCGCCCGGCGGAATCGACGATCAGATCGGTGCGCGAGACATCACGCAGGCCCAGGAGGCGATGTGCCGCGACCGCCGCGTCGGCGGTCGCCAGGCTGACGGCGCTGTCGAGGCGGGCCGGAACGAAGAACTCGGTGGTACCGGCGGTGTAGCGAGCATGGTAGTCGTACGTGCCGGACTCCGGAACGATCTCGACGGCCGGCAGCGCCTGTGGGCCGTCGCCGGTGTCGACGACCGACACGGCCACTTCGGTCCCGTCGATCCACTGCTCGACCAGCGCCGCTTCCCCGTAGGCGAAGCACTCGACCATGGCCGCAGGCAAGGCGTCGGCGTCGCGGACGACCGATGTGCCCAGAGCCGAACCGCCACGCGCGGGCTTCACCACCACCGGAAGGCCGAGCCGGTCCAGCAGGGCGTCGAGCAGGACACCAGCGCCGAGCTCGCGGAAGGTCGATTGCGGCAGAACCGCACAGGCGGGCGTCGACAGCCCACCACGTTCGACGATCGACTTGGCCACTGGCTTGTCGAAAGCCTGGCGGCAGGCCGCCGCACCCGAGCCGACGAACGGCAGCCCGAACAGGGACAGGACCTCCTGGATCGCCCCGTCCTCGCCCTGGGCACCGTGCAGCAACGGAAACACCACGTGTGGGCGATCGCGCCGCAGGGTGGCGAACAGGTCGGCGTCGGCATCGCGTTGCTCCACGTCGACACCGACATCGCGCAACGCCTCGGCTACTCGACGACCTGATCGCAAGGAGACGTCGCGCTCGTGGGAGAGCCCACCGGCGAGAACGAGGACGCGGCCGAGGTCGCTCATGCTGAAAAAGACCCTTCTAACTCTGATCAGGTGCCGGTGCGTCCAACCCAGGGCGCTGCGGGGAACCCCATGCTCCGAACGTGGCGCGCAACTCCATCTCCTGCTCGACCACTTGAGCCAACCGCCGCACGCCCTCACGGATTCGATCTGGTGTCGGATAACAGTACGACAGCCGCATCGATCGCGACCCGAATCCATCGGCGTAGAACGCCGTACCAGGGACGTAGGCGACCCGGTTCGTCACCGCCCGGGGCAGCATGGCCTTGGTGTCGATGCCTTCAGGCAGTGTCAACCAGACATAGAATCCGCCCGACGGACGGGTCCAGTGTGCGGATTCAGGCATCAGATCTTGCAGCGACGAGAGCATCGCGTCGCGGCGCTCCCGGTACGTCTCACGGAAGTCCTTGACCTGCCCGAGCCAGTCGTGGCCGGACAGGTACTCCGACACTGCGAGCTGACTGAACGCCGGCGGGCACAACACACTGTTCTCAGCGGCGAGAACCAGCTTCTCGCGGACAGCGTGCGGCGCCAGCGCCCAGCCGACCCGCAGGCCGGGCGCGAACGTCTTGGAGAACGAGCCCAGGTAGACCACACGCTCGGTGTCGTCGGCGCGCATCGCCCGGGGTACCTCGCCATCGAAGCCGAGCAGGCCGTAGGGGTCGTCCTCGATGATCAGCACGTCGGCGCGGCGACAGATCTCCAGCACCTCGGCGCGGCGCGCGGACGTGAGCGTGACGCCGCCGGGGTTGTGGTAGCTCGGGATCGTGTACAAGAACTTGATGCGCCGTCCGGACGCTTCGGTGGTGGTGATCGCTTCGGCCAGCCGCTCCGGGACGAGTCCGTCGTCGTCCATCTCGACGTGTACGACGTCGGCCTGATAAGAGCGGAACGTGCCCAGCGCGCCGACGTACGACGGTGCCTCGGCCAGAATCACGTCGCCGGGATCGATGAAGATCCGGGTGACCAGGTCGAGCGCCTGCTGGGAGCCGACCGTCACGGTGACGTCGTCGGGGTGTGCCGCGATGCCCGTCGGACGCATCACGTCGCAGATCTGCTCACGCAGCACAGGGTCACCCTGCCCCGACCCGTACTGCAGGGCCGACATGCCGCGTTTGGTCACGAGGTCGTGCATCAGCGAACCGACGATGTCCAGGGGCAGCCCGGAGATGTTCGGCATGCCGCCGGCCAGCGAGACGACCTCGGGCCGAGAGGCGACAGCGAACAGTGAGCGAACCTCTGACGCCGTCATGCCGTGGGTGCGCGTGGCGTAGCGATCGACGTACGAGTCGAGGCGAGAGCCGGCGGCTGCTACTGCGTCAGTCGTCCTTCGATCGGGGCCCGGCTGCTGGCTCACGTCACACCTCCCGTTGATCGACTGACGCTGGTCACGAGGCACCTAGGCCGGCCCTCGACGACTCTCTCCACACAACACGATGCCTCAAGCCGAACGCGGAGGCGAATCGATAGTTCATGAACCGGTCAATTGGTTGCCAGATCGTGGAACCGCAGCGCGCCCGTGGCGGCATCTTCGCCGGACGGTAGGTAAACCCGCTGGATCGCGATCACGATGGCTTCGGCGACGACGTCGCGGAAGTCCGGGTCGGCCAGCCGGGCGGCGTCACCCTCGTTGGTGATGTAGCCCAACTCGACGCGAACGGCAGCCATCCGGGCATGCCGCAGCAGGTCCCACGTCTTGCCATGGCTGCGGCAGTCGACGAGGTCGGTGCGCGCGACGATCTCGCGTTGGACCAGGCCGGCGAACTGCTCGCCGATGGCGCTGGTGGTGCCTGGCTGTTGGCCGCCGTAGTAATACGTGGCGACCCCGGAGGCTTCCGGGCTGGGATGCGCATCGACATGCAGCGAGATGAGCAGGTTGGCGTCGGTGTCGTTGGCGAACGCGGCGCGCTCGGACTCTGACGGTGAGCTCTCGGCCCCCGGTCCGCGGGTGAGGTACGTCTGCACGCCGGTGGCCGTCAGGCGGCCCTCGATGCGTGCGGCGAGGTCTTCGACGACCGACGCTTCGTCGAAGCCGTGCCCGACGTTGCCGCGGTCCGGTCCTCCGTGCCCAGGATCGATGACGACCACCTTGCCGGGCAGCCGCTTGCCGGCCTGGCGGATCGCCTCGGACGCGCGAAGACTGTCCGGCCGTCCGCCGGTCACGATGGGAGCCAGTCGGCCCAACGCCTTGAACGTGCTGGGCCCGCAGGTGCCGTCAGCAGGAATGCCGACGTTGCGCTGGAACTGGCGCAGCGCCTCGCCCGTCCTGGTACCGAAGACACCGTCGATCCGGCCGACATCGAACCCGAGTTCGGACAAGCGGCGCTGAAGTGCGATGACGTCGTCACCAGCGAGCGGGTTGCTGACGACGTACGACAGCAGCCGGTCACCCAGGCGCCAGCGGGCTTCGTCGAGCACCCGGTAGGTCGTGGCGTCGACGATTCCGGTCGCCGTGAGTCCCCGCTCCTGTTGGAACTGCCGGATGGCGCGATCGACGTCTTCGTCGAACGTACTGGGACCCGGTGCTGTGTCGTCGAGCAGCCCGAGTTGGGTGAGCTTGGAGCGAATCTCGGCGATCGCTGGACCGGTGTCACCCAACTGATAGCGAAGCGAGGTCATCCGCCTCAGTGTCCTCCCCGAGCCGAGGTCGGACGTCGTCACGTCCGTCAGCCCGTACTGGCCGAACCCGCGCGAACCGTCACGGCTCGCGGCCGATTCTACCCATCTCGAGGCGAGGAGTCGGCCTGTGCGCCACTCGATCCGCCCGGGGTTCGACCCGGGCCGCCGAGGGCGCGTCGCGACCGGTCGCGCAGCGGGCAGACCTGCGACATTGAAAACGAATGACACTAACGGTTCATGGACAATGTGTTGCCCCTTTCCGGTCCGGATCGCTATGGTCCCTGCATGAACGGCTCGTTTCCCCGGGCGGGCCGGCGCTTCTCAGTCGGCTTGGCCGTCCTGGGCTTTCTCGCCGTCGGTTGTAATGCCGACGGCGATGCTGACGCGGGCGGCTCGGACCCCTCGGCCACAATTCCCGTTGCCGCTGCGAGCGCTGACGACCCCGAAACTGAAATCACAGCGGTCTTCGAGGCCTATTGGCACGCGGTCGTGCAGGCGCAAAGTGGGCAAGTCGCCGACGCGGCTGCCTTGTTCAGCGACATCGCCGTCGACGAGACCATCGACGAGAACGTCGGCGTGGCGACACGATACGAGCAACAGGGTCTCGTGCGCGTCGGCGCGCCGGTGATCAGTGCCGTCAAGGTCGACGTCGACGGTAGATCGGCGACGGTGACCGCGTGTGTGGACGAATCGGAGTGGCTGGCCGAGGTCGGCGGGCAGACGTTGCCGCCACGAGATGACCAGCTCAAGCCGTATCCAGTGCAGTTCGAAATGATCAAATCGGGTGGCTCATGGCTCGTCGGAGAATCGGTCGAGCCGGGAGAGGCGGTAACGTGCTGAGGACAGCGAAACTACGCGGCGCATCGGCCGCCCTTGCCGCCGCCGTGATCATGGCGCTGACCCCGGCGGTCGTGTCGGTTGCAAGCGAGAACGCCACCGACGCGCCGACGGATGCCACGGACACTCCACCTGCCGCACCTCCAACCAAGTCACCCGGTACGCCGCCCGATATTCCGGGTTTGTCCTCGGCGCCGGAATGCTGGGAATGGGTCGAGGTTTCGCCGGGCCGGCACGAATACGTCTATGTGTGCGAAACGCCCGGCGAGGACGACAGCGGCGAGGACGACGGTGAAGGTGAATGGGACGGTCCCACCTGCGACCTGTCGCACGAGCCGTATTCGGAGTTCTGCATGGGCGAGCGAGCCTGCTGGGCCGACATTCCGTCCACGATTCCCGAAGAGAACTGGCCCGAGCGCGGCCGCGAGTCCGACAGCGAGATCTTCACCTACTACGAGTGTTTCCTGCCGCCCGACGGTGAGCCCGACGGCCGCTTCGGCTGGATCGATCCGTACGACGAATCGTTACCGGACGAGGGCTGGGCGGCCTGGGGGAAGCTGCAGACCCCTGCGTTCACCCTGTCGTTCGAGCCGAACGAACTGACCTACGTCGGCGCCGACACCAGGTTCGAGGTCGACGGCATCGGGGACGGCGAGATCGTGGGCGGACAGGCCGGTCCGCTGCAGGCCTTCGGAACGTTCAGTCACGTCGAAATCGATCCAGGCGATTCGTCCGGGACGTTCACGTGCGACAACAAACCCGACACCGACGATTGCGAGCACGTGTACCTGGAGACCTCGCACGATCAGCCCGCGCAGGACCTCGATGGTCGCGGCGCCTACACCGCGCAGGCACGCCTGGTCTATGACGTCACCTACACCCTGCGCGGCGAACCGATCTCGCTGCCGGGTGTGCCGGACACGCTGGAGAGCCCGTGGAACGGCACGTTGGTCCCGGTGGGCGAGATTCAGGTTCTGGTGCAGTGAGTTGACAGGCGTCGGTCGCCGGTAGCGCCGGACCACGGGTCTCGACACCCACATCCGTGCCGGCGCTGATCACGGTGCCGGCCTTGCGCTTACACCGCGCCGAACGGTACTCCTGCGCTCCGACCAGGCACCAGCTCCTGAATGAGGTTGACGGTCGCCTCCTCCAGATCATCGCCGAGGTCGTCGGTGATGGCCGTCAGCCGAGCGACCGCGTCGTCGATGCCGGCACGGTTTCCGGCCAGGTGTTCCGCCTCGATCCGGTCGCGCCACAGCACCTCCATGCCGGGTTCGGCCTGCAGTCCGATGGTCGCGGCCTTACGCGCAAGGTACGGGTCGCCGGCACGCAGCCCGCGTTGGGCGAGCTCATGGGCGGCGTCGACGATGGCGGCGATCATCTCCTGCTTCAGATGCTCGGCCCAGCCGTAGCGCCGCGGATTGACGCCCGTGAACGGCTGGCCGCGGACGAGCTCGAGCGCCTGAAGCAGTTGGTCGGTACCTGCGATTCGCGGATCGGGACCGATGTACCGCGTCCAGGCGTCCCAGTCGGTCCCCACGGCGGGGTGGAACCGATAGCCGTTGTCGACCCGGGGGAGGTAGTCCTCGCCTCGTCCATCGCTGCCGAACCAACGCCGCAGTTTGGAGATCGCGGTGTTCCGGGTGTTCTGCGTGACCCGGTTGCCGGGCCAGATCGCTTCATCCAAGGCGGCGTGGCCCAGCCCCGGGTTCAGCGCGATGTACGCGGCGATCTCGGTCAGCTGGCGATACTTCGACTGTTCGATCGGGCCGGTGGCGTTGTCGACCTCCACCGGGCCGAGCAGCAGAATCGTCGGTCCGTCGCGTGGCGTGTCGAGCCGGGCCAGCTCGGCGTCGAGGTCGGCGACAGACGGCGCGGGCGGTGTCGAGGTCACGGTGGAGCCGACCAGTGGCCTGGGCGGTGAATCCACCGGCGCACCGACGGGTGCTTCTGTGACCGGACCGTCCGGAGCGATCGGCTCCGGTTCCGGCGTGGGTACGGCGACCGAAGCCTGTTCGGCGATGCCGAGGAGGTCGAGAATCCGGCGGTATTGGTCGTCGTCGAGGCGCTGCGGGCTGACTTCGACCCCGACCGGCTGCAGTACGGCGACGTCGGGATCGTCGGCGTCCAACTCCAGCGACCAGGTGCTCGGTGCGTCGTCGTCATTCGTGACGGCGGCGACTGCGACCCGGGGCAGCTCATCGACCAGGTCGATGAGCTGCTCATGTTGAGCCGATGTCAGCGGCTCGGCCAGCAGCACGATCTCGGGGGTCCATGCCGCCGGAGCCAGACCGCGAACCCGGGCTTCGTCGAGGGATTGTGCACCGGAGTCCGTCAGTGCGGCGCGATCGTGCTCGGCGCGCCGCGAGAGTTCGTCGAGCAACGTGCCGACGGACGGCAGATGCCGCACTCGGCCGGTGTCCAGACCGCTGGCCAGGTCAGCGCACGTACCGACCAGTGTGACCTGTAGGTCGTCAGCCCACGGGCTGGTCGCCAGTTCGACCGCCAACGCGGCCATCACCTGCTGGGACAGTTCGTCGGGACCAGTGAGGGTCAGGGCGCCCAGACGTTCGAGATCGAGCAGGAGGTGCCCCTGCTCGGGGCCATGGCCGATCGTCACCAGGCTGGGGTAGGGAGCGGCCACGTCCGCCACCTGCTCCGACGGTGTGTCGTGGACGGCGGCAGCGGGCAGGAACCACACGTGCTCCTGCTCGGTGGCCACGAACGGCGCGGGCAGCTCGGCCGGCTCAGCGAGGTAGAGCTCGAACTGATCAGCGGTCAGTCGCGCGACACGCAGCGCCGGCAAGGGGACGCCACGCTGGGCACAGCTCGCGGCGAGCCCACGCAGGGCCAGATCGACGGACTCCACGCTGATCGGGTCTGCAACGCCACGCAGCTCCCGTTCGGCGTCGGCCGTGGCACCGGTCGGCATCGCGATGCGTTCGCCGAAGCGTCGATGGCGCTGTTGTGAGCGCCGCTTGGCCGCCAGGTACGCCAGGACACCTGCGGCGAGCAGCGAACCGATACCCGCGGTCGTCCGCACCGGGAAGTCGGCATCGCCGATGTCGGCCGTGGAGGCACCCGGGCCGTCGAACTCGGCTTGGTCTTGCCCACCGGCGTCGTCGTCGATCGTGTCGTCCACCGGGGGTTTCTCGTCGACCGGCGGCTCGTCGACGGGGGGTTCCTCGTCCACGGGTGGCTGGTCGGGCGGGGGCTGCTCGTGGTCGGGCTCCTCCTCACGCGGCTGATCCTCGGTGGAATCGTCGCTGGGCGGTGCGGCGACCGGAATGGTCATGGTCCACCCGGGGATGATCAGGTCTGGATCGGTCAGCCGTCGACCGTCGGGCTGAACCGTGTGCCGTGACGCCTCGAAGATCTCCGGATACCTGGCTCCGTCCCCCAACTTCTGTTCAGCGATGTCCCACAACGTGTCGCCCTCGACCACGACATGTGTGGTTGCTTCCGCGGCCTCGTCGGCAGGGCGTTCCGCGGCCGAATCCGCGTCGGCCGGAATGTCGAGTTGCCAGCCTGGAGCGATCCAGTGGTTGCGGTCGAGCGCACCGCCATCCGGTTGCTGGACGCCGTAGTTGAGTTCGGCGATCTCGGGCCAGCGAGCGCCGTCGCCGAGGTGGTCAGCAGCGATGCGCCACAAGGACTCCCCGCTTTGGACGGTGTGCGTCCGGGTGGCGGGGACGTCCGCCGTCGTGTTGTCCGTCGTCGACTCCGCTGCTTGGGGCGCGGTGGCCGGTGGCGCCTGCGGGGTGGCCGTCGAAGCCTGCTGCGCCTCGGCGGTGGGCGGCGGTGACGGGGTGGCACTGGCCGGCGTGGTGGCCGTGGCCATGCCGACCGGTCCGACGATGAACACGGCGACCACCGCCGTGACCAGGCCCGCTGCCGCGCGCTGCTGGAACCCGAGCAGCCGAATCCGTGGTGCCGGCCGGCCCCGGACCGCGGCGATGATCTCGACCAGTACACCTACGGCGAAGCTCGCCCAACCGAGCCAGGCCAGCCACGTCAGCGCGGTCAGGAACAGCGTTCCGTCATCCGGTGCCGTGAGCGCCGACGTCACGTCGTTCCACGTCGGTGCGGAATCCGGCAGCGGGTTGCCGGCAAGGGCGATCAGCGCGACCGGGATGCCGATCACCAGCGCGAGGATCGCCGCGAGCGCGAGTAGGCCGCGCACGACCCGAGTGGTGCGCCGGCGCCCGGGCGCCGACCGGGTTCGAGAAGTCACGGGAATCTCCTCACTGTTCGTCGCCTACACCGCGCGCGAGCCGCGCCTGGGCACTTCCGGTGACCTGGGATGTGGACGGACCGATCAAGGACAGGAAGACGTTTTCGTACGAGACGGTCGCGCCGACGCGCAGCGTGGAGTCGTCGACGCGGACACAGTCGGTCGGTTCTACGCCGGCTTGCACGAGGTAATCCGCCGCGGCCCGGCACGCCGGTCCGACATCGATGGTCGGATGGCCCGCTTCACCGCCGAAGACGACTGCTTGGGCGCCGGTTCGAGCCGCCGCGGAAGCCAGGGCGTCGGCTCGCTGCATCGCGCGGATGCGACTGCCGCCGTCGACGACCAGGCCGATGGCCAGGAACAACGCCATGACGATGACGACGGCGAAGATGGCCACCGCGCCGCGTTCGTCGCCCGGGTTCATGGTCTTCATCGGCGCATCCGGTAGGTGTCGAGCGGGCTCTGGACGGTTTCGGTGATGGTGCGCGACCCGGGAACCACCGGGATGGTGATGTCGGAAAGCTGCACTTCGCACGTCACCGTGGCCGAGACGGCGGCCGGTTCGCCCGGCGGCCGGGCGAACTCCTGGGCGTTGATGGTGATGGCGGGCGCGCCGACGCAACTCAGACCTTGCTGTTCCAGCGACCGTTGCGCCGCGGCGGTGCCGGCGGCGACGGCGTCGCTCGCGGTGCGCGCGATGGAGGCGGCCCGGGCCGCCTCGGCCGCGGCATGCTCGACCGACCCGCCCGCGATCGTGATGCGCCCGCCCATCACGAGCAGCGCGATGATCATCAGCAGTCCCGGAGCCACGACCGCGAGCTCCGTGGTGGCGGAGCCTCGTTGGGGCGAACCGATGTGGCGGCACATGATCAGTCCGGCATCGTGAATCGCTCGACCGGGCCGCTGGCCGTTTGCGACACCTCGTGCCCGGACCAGCCCGGGAACAGGCTCAGCGAGTGCCCGGAGACGGTGATGCTGACTTCGGTGTCGTCGCCGGCGGAGTCCACGGTGACGGCGCTGAGGATGTCGTCGGCTCCAGCGCGTAACGCGAAGTCTCTCGCCTCGCCGATGCCGGCGTCGAGGGAGCCACCGTCACCGGTGGCCACCCGGACGCCTTCCTCGGCCGCGGCGAGCGCGACGTTGCGAGCGTGGTACCACAGCGCCGCCTCGATCACGCCGAACGTGATGAGCAGCACGACCGGGAAGATCACCACGAGCTCCAGCGTGGCGGCGCCGCGCTCGACTCCGCGCGTGCGCCGGCGCGCCGCCGCCGGTGGATGGACTCGTGGTCGGGTACCCATGGGGCTACTCGATCTTCGCCTGTTCGCGGTTGATGACGCCGATGATGATGCCGACGAGGGCCACCGCGGCGACGAAGACGGCCGCGGCGATCACGACGTACTCGAGCGTCGTCGCGCCGCGTTCCGGGCGCTGTCGGAGCGCTTCGGCGTAGCGGTCGCGCAGCTCGCCCGACATGACGGTGATCCATGTCTGGAGTTGCAGCATGTTGGGTGTTCCTTCCGGGGGGTGCGGGCTGTCCACCCCGTCACAGCTGTAGGCGGCTGAAGGTGGCTTCCTGTGACGGGAGTCCTGGAGAAATCTCGGCTGAGCGCTCGAGTGGACGAAGATCATTCGAGCATACGCATCACCGTCGGAGCTGCGAGGAGGGCCATGAACACCACGCCCAGCAGTGCTACGGGCATGACCATGCGCTCACTGTCTGCGTTGGCCCGAGTGTGCTCGGCGGACAGTGTCGCATCGCGCAACCCGCTGGCGCGGGCACGCAGGCTCTCATACACCGTGGCGCCTTCCTCACCGGACAGGCGCATGATGTCGGCCAGGTCGTCGAGGTCGCTGAGGCCGAGTTGCCGGGAAAGGATGTGCAGCGCTTCCCACGGCGTGGAGCCCGACCAGCGTGCCCGGGCCAGCTCTTCGCGCAGGCGTTGGAAGACCCAGGAGTCGCCGACCTCGGCCGCGTTCTCCAGGGCCTGCGTCGAGCCCGCGCCGCCGGCCCGTTCGAGGGCCACGAGGTCGATGTAGGCACCCAGGGCCCGGGTGAACTCCTCACGCGCCTTGGTGGCCTTCTGCCGGGTCTCCACGTCCGGCAGGAACCACATCACGACGGCGAGGATGAGCCCGACGAAGGCGGGGACGCTGAACGGCAGCGTCACGCCCGTCACCGCGAGCGTCAGCATCAGGATCGCCGGGAAACACAGCCCGAGCAGCGCCCACAGAGCTTTCTCACCGAAGTATCGATACGTGGGGATGCGCAGCAGGTCGAGCTCGCGCCGAGGGAGCCGGAAGGTGACCATCGCCGGGAACCGGTGCTCGAGCAGGCGGCCGATGCGGTCCTGGAACAACGAGGATTGTCGGGTCGGCGACTCCGGCGCCTTCGGGGACTCCGGGCGCAGATCGTCATGCAGCCGGCCCAGCGTGGCCCGCAGATGGGGGTGCGCAGGGACGAGTTCGCGCACGACCACGGTGAGGCCCAGACCCGCGACGGCACCTGCGAGGATTCCCAGTTCCCAGTTCATGAAGCCTCCGCGGGGGCAGGTTCAGCCTGTTGACCGGGAACACGCAGGTTCCAGCCCATGATGCGCGGCAGCGGCTGGGGCTTGGTGATCTGGCGCATCCACAGCAGACACAGGACGTAGAAGCTGAGCAGGACGGCCAGAACGATCTGCCCGACAGGCGTGCCGTAAGGCTGGATGTAGGTGCTGTTGAACGCCATGAACGCCAGTGCGATCAGCGTGACGATGGTGACCATGCGTGCGGTGGTCCGCGGCTTGGAGCGGTCCGCCTCGATCTTGCGACGCACTTGCACGTCTTGAGCGACCGTCGCGGCCAGCCCCTCCAGCACGGCGGCGAGTCCGGCCCCGCGCCGGGTGGCGCCGAGGATCAGCGACGACGCGATCAGGTCGCCGGTGGCGTCGTCGAGGTCGTCGGCGAACGCCCGGAGTGCGGCCACGGTCGGCCAACGGGCCCGGAGCCTGGCCACGAGCGTGGTCACCTCGGGACGAATGGCCTCGGGACTGGACTTCATGGTCGCGGTGATGGCCTGTTCGATGCCGACGCCGACGGTCAGGACGCCCGCCAGCGACCGCGTCCACTCCTCCATGGCCTCGAGCTTGGCGACGGGGGTGGCGCTGGCCGGAGGGGTGAGCAGGATCGGCAGACCGACCAGCGCAGCCGGCGCGATGATGACCAGAATCAGCCAGCCGGTGAACAGCCAGCCCAGCATGCCCACGCCGAGACCGATCGCGAGGAGCAGGCGGAATCGCCGCGCCTTGTCGTCACGTCCTCCGGTGAGGGTGATGAAACGGTGCTTGATCCGTTGGCTCCGCGTGCTCGGGCGCGCGAGCGCAGGCCGCGGGATCAGGCCCACGACGATGAGCATCGACCCACCCAGGACGAGGATCGCTGCCAGCGCTGCCGCGAACGGAGACATCTCTCACCCCTCCTGGTCGAGTAGTCGAGAGTTGAAGCCGACACGTTCGAGGTCGGGCAGCCAGATCGGCGGTGTTCCCGGCACGGCGAAGCCGTGGGGTCCCGGCCGGAACACGTCGGTGACCGCGGGCATCCCGTGCTCGCCCGGTTCGATGGCGATGATCTCGGAGATGTACCGGGTGCGTTTCCCACCGGCCTGGCTGTCGTCCTGCAGCTCGATCTGCACGATGAGGTCGATGTGCTCGGCGATCTGACGGTAGGCGAAAGATTCGGTGACGTGCTGGCCGGCCTCCATGGCACAGGTCACCAACCGTTCGATGGCGGCGCGTGCGGAATGTGCGTGCGTCGTGGACAGCGATCCGGCTCCGGACTGCATCGCCTTGAACATGGGCAACACTTCACGTCCACGGACCTCGCCGACGATGAGGCGGGAGAGGTTCATCCGCAGCGAATCGAAGACGAGATCGTCCAAAGTGATCTCGCCTGCGGCGCGACCGTCAGGTCCGCGCTCGCCGCTGCCCGGACGGGCCTCCCACGCCACGATGCGCTTGTGCCGCTCCGGCATGTCGTGCAGGTGCAGCTCGTACTCGGTTTCGATGGTGCCGATGCGTTCGAGCGGATCGAGTTCGTTCGTCAGCGCCCTGACCAGCGTCGTCTTCCCAGCACCTTGCGCGCCGGAGACGACGACGCTCTTGCGGGCGCGGACGGCGGCGGCCAGGAACGCCGCGGCCGCCGGGCTGAGCATGTCGAGTTCGACGAGGTCGTCGATGCCGATGTCGGTCAGGCGGTGCCGACGGATCACCGCCACCGGTCGCGGGGTGATCCATGCCGTCGCGGCCAGCCGTGAACCGTCGCGCAGCCTCAGATGCAAGCGTGGGCTGGTGGGTGAGAACGGGCGCTCGTTGGAACTGGTCCGGGTGGCCAGGAAAGACAGCGTCTCGATGAGCTCCTCGTCACTGTCGGCCACCGGTGGCCCGGCCTCGATGCGCCCGTCGCTGTAGATCAGGTAGACGTTGTCGTGCCCGTTGATCTCGATGTTCTCGATCTCGGGGTCGTCGACGAGGGGCTGCAGGCGGCCGAGACCGAACAGCGCGGCCATGATGGCGTCGGCGAGCTGGATCTGCTCGTCCTGCGTGATGATGGGCAGGCCCCGGGTCAGGGCACGCTCGGCATGGTCGGCGAGCAACTCGACGACGATGCTGCGGCCGAGTTCGCGGCGCCCGGCTTCGTCCAGGCCCTCACGGCTGCGCAGTGCGTGGGCAAGCTGGTCAGCGGCTTGTTCGCGGTAAGCGCGGACCAAGCCCCAGTCGATGTTCTCGCCCCGGCCGACCGTGCGGCTCGGGGAGTGTGGCGCGTCCTGGTCGCCGGTTCCGGTGGGCCGTTGCCGGGCGTGCAGCCCTGGGCGCGCCGTGGAGTCGTGCTGGCTGTCCGAGCGCTCGCCGGACGGGGCCGCCGTGGTGGCCGAGGCGAGCTTGGCCTGCAGCGACCGTCTCAAGTCGGTCGGACTCGATCGTGCGGGGCCGCGGCCCGGGTGCGTCTCGCTCCAGTCGTCGAGGTCGAGAGGGGGATCGGTCTCGGCGAACAGCGGGAGGTTCTCGAGGTTCGCGGCTGCGTTGTGCTGGTCAGCCATAGGTCGGCTCCTCGATCAATTTCTCTCCGGACGCAGGAGCCAGCCGAGCTCGGTGGCGATCGATGAGCTCGTGGACGGCGCCGACGACCACCCTCGTGCTCCGGAACAGTGGTGCTGCAGCGAAACGACGGCCGTACGGCGCGCCGTGACTCAGAGAATCGGCGGCGGCCTGGTCCCAGGCCATGGACGTCAGCACCGGCGTTCGCAGAGACGCGTGGATCTCGCGAGCCCGGTAGGGCTGCCCCTCGCCGACCAGGAGCACCGACAGCGTGTCGTCGCCCTGGCCCAGCTCCACCAGGTCGGTACGCAACGACTCGATCCGGGCGCGTGCCGCGCTCACCGCCGGCAAGCTCGTACGCGTCACCAGGAGGACGGCGTCCGCCGATCGGATCAGTGGCATCGGCGCGTGCAGCATGCCCAGCCGTCCGGCGTCGACGATGACGTCGGTGCCGGTGCGTTCGAGGCTTGCCAGCACCATGCTCAGCGGCGACCACAGTCGGTCCATGCTGGTGGCCTGCTGCGCGTTGACCAGGCCCGGGACCAGTCGAACACGGTCCTCGATCAGCCGAACCGTCTGGTCGAAGAAGCGTTCGGCCAGCACGCCACGCCGGTGTGCCACAGCGAGGCTGACCAGCCCGCGGTCGGGGGGCACGCTGCCACGTAAGTAGCCGGCCAGGATGCTGCTGCTACCCGCGACGTCGGCCTCGACCAGCACCACCGGGCGCGGCCACAACATGGCCATGGCCAACGCGCTGGTGGTGACCCCTGGTGCGCCCCGTGCAGAGGTCAAGGCGACGATTGCCATCACCCACCCCCTTCTCGTGACATCAAGACGATGGCGATACGTCCGGTGGCGACCCGGGCGGCCAGGGCGTTCGCGTCGCTGTCCGGCACCACGACGTCGACGACGCGCTGGCCGGACTCCTCGTCCACGGTGGAGTCGACGACGACCCCCTCGATGGACTCCGGGGTGCTTCGAGGCGGGTCGTCCTGCGCGTTCGGCGTGTCGACGATGTGCACGGTGTCGCCGGGCCGCAGCGGTCGAGCGGGCAACTGGGCTGCGGTGACCGCGACCCCGACCATGGCTTCGCCCTCGCCGGGCACGATGACGTCAGCTACGGCGTCGCTGGTCAGCAGGGTGCCCTTGGAGAGGTCGTTGCGGGCGTGCTGGCCGACGATCTCGTCCATGCGCGAGGCCCGGATGGGTCGCAGACTGGGATCGGCGTTGATGTCGGCCGTCGTCAGATCGCTGCTCTCGATGACTTCACCGCGGGCCACGTCGGCGTTGACGGCGATGACCGACACGGTGTCACTCACGCTCGTCGCAAGCCAGGCGGCGCCCAGACCCCCGATTGCCACGAGGGCGACGCCCAGCCCGATGACAGCGGGCCGCCGGCGTTGCTTCGGCGGAGCGGCGACCGCAGGGGTCAGTGTGGACTCGGGGATGTCGACGTCAGGGGCGTCCTGCTGGTCCTGGGTCGGCTGATGGGTGGGGGGCGAACTCATCCGGGCCGTCCTGATGGCTGTGGGGGCGAACT
>NZ_DAHVSH010000047.1:0-2694 GCF_027324685.1 Haloactinopolyspora sp. | reverse complement strand
GGCCAGCGGGTGCTCGGACTCGCGCTCGACGGCGGCGGCCAGTCGCAGCACCGCGTCCGCATCCAGGCCGTAGGCCCGCACGTCGGTGACGGCTGGAGAACCGAGCGTCAGGGTCCCGGTCTTGTCCATCACGACGGCCTGCACCCGGGCCAGCTGCTCGAGGGCGCCGGCGCTCTTGAACAGCACGCCGCGGTGCGCGCCGAGGCCGGTGCCCACCATGATCGCGGTCGGCGTCGCCAGGCCAAGGGCGTCAGGGCAGGTGATCACCACGACGGTGATGGCGAACAGCAACGCGGCCTGCAGCCCCGCACCGGCCGCGAGCCACACGACGAGCGTCAGGCCGCCGCCGATCAACGCGACGAGCACCAGCCAGAACGCGGCCCGGTCGGCCAGCCGCTGACCGGGCGCCTTGGAGTTCTGCGCCTCCTGGACCAGCTTGACGATCTGCGCGAGCGCCGTGTCCGCCCCGACCTTGGTGGCCCGGGCGCGCAGCGCCCCGGTGGTGTTGATCGACGCGCCGACCAGGGCGTCTCCCACGTCTTTGGCCACCGGCAGGCTCTCGCCGGTCACCATGGACTCGTCCAGCTCCGACCGGCCCTGCTCGACCATGGCATCCACCGGCACCTTGGCTCCGGGGCGGATCAGCAGCAGGTCACCGACCTGCACCTGGTCGGTGGGAACCTCGACCTCCTGGTCGTCGCGCAGCACGACCGCCTTGGGCGGGGCGAGCTCGAGGAGAGTTCGGACGGCGTCGTTCGCGCCGCCGCGGGCGCGCATCTCCAGCCAGTGCCCGAGGAGCACGAATGCCGTCAGCACCGTGGACGCCTCGTAGAAGACGTCCCCGCCGCCGGTCAGGGTGACGACGACGGAGTAGACCCATCCGGTGCCGACGCCGACGGCGACCAGGACCATCATGTCCAGCGTCCGGGCGCGCAGCGCGGACACGGCCCCGTCGAAGAAGATCCAGGCGGAGTAGAACACCACCGGCAGGGACAGCAGCAGTGCCACCACGTCGTCCCGCAGCCCGAACGGCGCCGCCACGGAGAACCCCAGCACCTGCCGGCCGATCGGCGAGAACAGCACGATCGGCACCGACAGCAGCGCCGCGACCAGGAAGCGTCGACGCATGTCCGCGACCATGCTCGCCATCGACATGCCGCCGTGGTGACCGCCGTGACCCATCGCCTCGTGCGGCGACATGGTCGGCGTCGTCCCGTGGCCTTCGCGCGGGCCGGACGCGGCGTGGGCGTCGTGCATCGCGTGAGTGTCGTGCACCGGTGCACCGGGGTGTCCCGGTTCACCGTGCGGGTCGCACAGGTGCGCCGGGACGGACTGACCCGCGCAGTGGAACCCGCACTCGCGCACCCACTGCTCCAGCTCGGCCGCCGAGGTCGTGCCCGCCTCGTAGGTCACCGTCGCCGTCTGAGCGACGGCGTTCGCGGTCACCGCCCGCACCCCGGGCCGGGCCGCCAGCCGTCGTTCGACCGTTCCGGTCGAGCCGCTCGCGTGCATGCCGGCCACCTGCAGCGTGATCGTCTGGTCTGCCATCGTTGCGTCCTCTCGCTCTGTCAGCTGCGCACGAGGCGGGCGATCGCCTCGGATGCCTCACGAAGTCGCCGGTCCTGCAGCTCGCCTCCGTGCCGTGCCGCCTCCACCAGGCAGTGGCTCATGTGATCGTCCAGCAACCCGAGCGCCACCGCCTGCAGGGCACGGGAGGCGGCCGAGACCTGCGTGAGGACGTCGATGCAGTAGGCACCGGACTCGACCATCCCCGCGATCCCGCGCACCTGCCCCTCGATGCGGCGCAACCGTCGCAGCTGGGCCTCGGCCGTCTCCGTGGCCACGTCAGCCTGCCGAGCCCGCCGCGACCGGGGCCGTGGTGGACACGGCACGGAACCGCCGCAGCCGCAGGCTGTTGCTCACGACGAACACCGAGGAGAACGCCATCGCCGCTCCGGCGATCAACGGATTGAGCAGGGCCGCCACCGCCAGCGGGATCGCGGCCACGTTGTAGGCGAAGGCCCAGAACAGGTTGCCCTTGATCGTGGCGAGCGTGCGGCGGGCGAGCCGGACGGCGTCCACCGCCGCGCGCAGGTCCCCGCGCACGGCCGTCAGGTCGCTCGCCTCGATGGCGACGTCCGTGCCGGTGCCCATGGCGATGCCGAGGTCGGACTGTGCGAGCGCGGCGGCGTCGTTCACCCCGTCGCCCACCATCGCGACCACCCGGCCACGAGCCTGCAGGTCGCGGACGACAGCCACCTTGTCCTGCGGCAGCACCTGCGCGATCACCTCGTCGATGCCCACCTCTGCCGCGATCGCCCGGGCGGCGCGCTCGTTGTCGCCAGTCAGCAGCACCGGGTGCAGGCCCAGCTGCTTCAGGCCGGCGATCGCCTCCGCGCTGGTCGGCTTCACCGTGTCGGTGACCACCAGCACGCCGCGCACCGCCCCGTCCCATGCCACGGCGACCACGGTCCGGCCCTGCTGCTCGGCGACGTCCAGCGCCGAGCGCAACGTGCCGCCCAGCTCCACGTTCCACTCGGCCGCCAGCCACGTCGGACGCCCCGCAGCGACGGCGTGCCCTTCGACGACACCGGAGACCCCGAGACCCTGACTGCTGACGAACTGCTCGACGGGCGGCAGGTCACCGCCGCGTTCGCGGGCGCCGGCGGAGATCGCTGCGGCGATGGGGTGCTC